>NZ_JBHMDN010000034.1:0-130911 GCF_042431195.1 Cohnella cellulosilytica | reverse complement strand
TGCTCTTGCTCTTGGTCTTGCTCTTGGTCTTGCTCTTGGTCTTGCTCTTGGTCTTGCTCTTGGTCTTGCTCTTGGTCTTGCTCTTGGTCTTGCTCTTGGTCTTGGTCCAACTCCTGTCCTGCTACTGTTCCTTCTCCTTATCCAATGCCGGATATTTCCCCCTTCCCGTCCGTCTTAGTATCAATCGAATGGAGCAACAAATTCCGTCCGCCTCCACCTAAATACGTCGAATAAAGTATCACTCCCCATCTTCCACTTACCCAAATTAGCCTGACTAAGAACTTGCCCTATTTAACATTTATCTGGTTAGCTTGAGTAAAGCTCCTCGTCCCTATTTGTCATTTACCCGGATTAGTCCGACAAGCCCTCATCTTATTTGTCGTTTACCCGAATTAGGCCTCAGCAAGCAATTCATCGCGATCTGCCAATCCCAGATTAGTTGGATTAGTAACTCGCCTTATTTGTCATGCCCAGATTAGCCTGATTAAGGAACTCGTCCCGGTCCCAGCCCCCCATCTGTCATTCACTCAGGGAAGCCGAATTTGAGATACAATGACGTTCGTGGAGAATAGGAAAATTCAGGGAATTATCCGAAATTTCACGAAAATTATGGAATATGAGTTGAAATAGGAATGTATGTTTGGTATGATGAAAATAAGGGAACAAACGTTCGAGTCGTAGGGAGGGGATGATCCGATGGCGTCCATTCGCAAGTTTATGGCACTCTTTCCGGACGAGCAGGCCTGCAGGGACTATTTGTTTGCTGCACGTTGGCCTCGCGGTTTTATTTGCACCAAGTGCGGCGAGATGCGGTACTGCTTGATCAAAACGCGGAACGTCTACGAATGCGCCAACTGCAAGACGCAAACCTCCATTACCTCCAACACCCTTATGCACCGGACCAAGCTGCCTTTGCGCTATTGGATGGTTGCCCTCTACTGGGTCGCCTCCGGGTTTCCCTGCTCTGCGCGCAAGCTGGCCCGGACGCTGCGCATTCAGCAGCGAACCGCCGACAGGCTGCTTCGCAAGATCCGGCTCGCCATGCACAAGTCGGAACGCATCCCCATGCTCGATTTCTGGAGGCGAGAGAAGCGCTCGGAGCAGCTGCCGATCGTGCGGAGGGCCATGCTGCTGATGTACCGGAAGGCCCGCGCCTTCATTCGGAAGTATTACGGAAAACGCGTCTCCAAGTGGAACCGGCTGTACTACTATTACGAATATCGTTTTCGAAGCAGCAACGGCTACAATCCGATCGCCTCGCTCAGCAAGCTGATTCTGAGCGCCTGCACGACGATCTACACGCTTAACGAATACGGGATGCTCCGCGAGCGAAAGAGTCCGGCAGCGTAAACAAAAAACCCCATCCGATGTTCGGAAGGGGATTACGCGATGGCGTTGCCGCCGATCGTCTTAAACTTTGTACGACGGTACTACCATCAACCAAATGATGACCAAAAACAAGATAAAAAGAATCGTGCTCAGCGTTTGGACTTTCGAAATCGACGAGCTCGCGCTTTCGCCTTTGACAGATGCGTCCGCGATCAGCTTAAGCGGCCCTTGCACGATGCCGGACAAGGCTCCGATGGCGATGAAGAGAACTCCCACCGTTACCATCCAAGGCACAGTATAAGAAGAGTTCAAGCCGGTCAATAGGTAACCTCCGGTTACGAGCTGCAGCACTAACGAATATTGCCCTACTCTGCCGGCAGAAATAAGTCCGCGGGCCATTCCTTCCTGAGCCGCTCCGGACAACTGCTTAAACTTCCCGACTATGAACGGCAGGATCGCATACACGCCCATCCCTACCGCGCCGACTACGTGTAAAAACAACATCACATTTGCCATTCGTCGCACCCTCCAATAGTTAACAACCAAACTAAGACATCCTAAGTATACACAAAAATACGGACGAGCAAAACCTTGTCGTCCACTTGGACGCGGAGCCTTGCCCGAATGAAGCATCTAAGCTATCCAGAAAGACATAGATTTCTCCGAATACAAGTATCTCCTAAGTGGATTATATCCAAGACAAGCACCTGAGCTAAGCGGGCATGCGGGCGTTATCCTGGACATACGTCTAAGCGATGAGAAAATCGGGCGGCCCTCTGCGGCCGGTCTTTGGTCGGTCTTTGGTCGGTCTTTGGTCAGTCTTTGGTCGGTCTTTGGTCGGTCTTTGGTCGGTCTTTGGTCGGTCTTTGGTCGGTCTTTGGTCGGTCTTTGGTCGGTCTTTGGTCGGTCTTTGGTCGGTCTTTCTCCGGTCTTTCTCCGGTCTTTGGTCGGTCTTTAATCGCTCTGAGCGCGACCCGCAAAAAAAACGCCGAAATCCGGCCGCGAAGGCAGGCTTTCGGCGATTCCGACTGGCGTTCCCACTACGCGTTCCCGTTACACGTTTCCTGTTACGCGTTCTCGACGATCTTGATGACGTTGCGCACGGATTCCGCAGACTTCTCGAGCGCGGCCTTCTCTTCGGACGTCAGATCGAGCTCGATCACCTTCTCGATGCCGTCTCCCCCCAATACGGCCAACACGCCCATGAACAGGTTTTCGAAGCCGTATTCGCCTTCAAGCAGGGCGATGACCGGGAGGATGCGTTTCTTGTCCTTCAAGATCGCTTCCGTCATTTGCACGAGGGACGCCGCCGGGGCGTAATAGGCGCTGCCGTTGCCAAGCAGATTAACGATTTCGCCTCCGCCGACGCGGGTGCGGGCCACGATGGCGTCGATCTGCTCCTTGGAAAGAAGCTTCTCCACCGGAATGCCGCCGATTGTCGTATAACGAACGAGCGGGACCATGTCGTCGCCATGGCCGCCGAGCACGATGCCGCGCACGTCTTCGACGGATACGTTCAGCGCTTGAGCGAGAAACGTATTGTATCGGGCGGTGTCGAGTACGCCGGATTGGCCGATTACGCGGTTTTTCGGGAAGCCGAGCGCCTTGTTGGCCACATAGGTCATGGCGTCGACCGGGTTGGACAAGAGGATGACATAAGCGTTCGGGCTCGTCGCTTTGACGTTCTCGCATACCGATCTCACGATGCCCGCGTTCGTATTTACAAGGTCGTCGCGGCTCATGCCAGGTTTGCGGGCAATGCCGGCCGTGATGATGACGACGTCGGAATTCGCGGAATCGGCATAATCGGCCGTACCGATAATGTTGGCGTCCACGCCTTGGACCGGCGTCGACTCCAGCATATCAAGCGCCTTGCCCTTCGTCGGATTCTCAAGCTGCGGAATGTCCAGCAGCACGACGTCTCCCAACTCCTTCTGAGCCAGCATCAGCGCCGTTGTCGCTCCGGTAAACCCCGCCCCTACGACCGTAACCTTCGCCCGTTTAATTGCCACTTATTTGTCCTCCTTGTCATTAGCCCGGCCTTCAGGACCAGGCGGCTAAGAGAATGGATATTGCTCTGCCCGGATACATACATGACCCCATTATGCGGGGAGAACCGCCGCCTGTGGGGGCGACGGTTCGTGTGATGAACTCTTATATTTAGAAGTTTTTGATGATCTCGTCGGCGAATTCGGAGCATTTTACTTCCGTAGCGCCTTCCATCAGACGGGCGAAGTCGTAGGTTACGACTTTGTTGCCGATCGATTTCTCAAGGCCTTTGTAGATCAGGTCGGCCGCTTCCAGCCAGCCCAGATGCTCGAGCATCATAACGCCGGACAGAATAACGGAGCCCGGGTTGACGACGTCTTTGTCCGCATATTTAGGAGCCGTGCCGTGCGTCGCTTCGAAGATCGCGTGACCGGTCACGTAGTTGATGTTCGCTCCCGGAGCGATGCCGATGCCGCCGACTTGAGCAGCCAGCGCGTCGGACAGGTAGTCGCCGTTCAGGTTCAGCGTCGCGATGACGTCGAAATCGGTCGGACGAGTCAGAACCTGCTGCAGCGCGATGTCGGCGATGGCGTCCTTGATCAGGATTTTGCCTTCGTCCAGAGCCGCCTTCTGAGCCGCGTTAGCCGCCGCTTCGCCTTGCTCGGCTTTGATGACATCGTATTGTCCCCAAGTGAACACTTTGTCGCCGAATTCTTGCTCGGCCACTTCGTAGCCCCAGTTTTTGAACGCGCCCTCGGTGAACTTCATGATGTTGCCTTTGTGTACGAGGGTCACGGATTTGCGTCCGTGTTTGATCGCGTATTCGATCGCGGCGCGAACGAGACGCTTGGAGCCGTCGGCCGATACCGGCTTGATGCCGATGCCCGAAGTTTCCGGGAAGCGGATCTTTTTGACGCCCATTTCCTTTTGCAGGAACTCCAGCACTTTCTTGACTTCTTCCGTACCGGATTGATACTCGATGCCGGCATAGATATCTTCTGTATTTTCGCGGAAAATAACCATGTCTACGAGCTCCGGACGTTTAACCGGGGAAGGAACGCCTTGGAAGTAGCGAACCGGACGCAAGCAAACGTACAGGTCCAGCTCCTGGCGAAGCGCGACGTTCAGGGAGCGGATGCCGCCGCCGATCGGCGTGGTCAGAGGACCTTTGATCGCGATGATCATCTCGCGGATCGCTTCGAGCGTATCGTTAGGCAGCCATTCGCCGTAAGTATTAAAAGCTTTTTCGCCTGCGAAAACTTCGTACCAAGCGATCTGCTTCTCGCCTTTGTAGGCTTTCTCTACCGCCGCGTCGAGCACGCGCTTGGAAGCCTTCCAGATGTCGCGGCCCGTGCCGTCGCCCTCGATGAAAGGGATGATCGGGTTGTTGGGCACGTTTAGTACGCCGTTCGTTACTGTGATTTTCTCGCCGGAAGTCGGCGCTGCGAATTTTTCGAGTTTCATAATTTCCAATTCTCCTCCTGGGTATGATCGATTGGTAATGTCGTAAAGAATCGACGGCCCACCTCCGTTGGAAAGGCGATGAAGGCAGCCCGCCGGCAATCTCCTATGCCGCTTTTAGCCTCGCTGGGAGATCGGCACATAGTGCTGGTCTACGGGACCGACGTATTCCGCGCGCGGGCGGATCAGACGGTTGTCTTCGTATTGCTCCAAAATGTGGGCCGTCCACCCGGATACGCGGCTGATCGCGAAGATCGGCGTGAACAGATCGCGCGGAATGCCCAGCATCGTGTAGCAGGAAGCCGAGTAGAAATCCACGTTCGGCTTAAGGCCCTTCTGGCCGGTGACAAGCTCTTCGATCTTGATGGACATGTCATACAAAGTCATGTCGCCTTTGAGCTCGCCGAGCTGACGGGACATCTGCATCAAGTGCTTGGCGCGAGGATCGCCGTTCTTGTAGACGCGGTGACCGAAGCCCATGATCTTGACCTTGTTATCCAGCTTGGACTGAATGTAGGATTCCACGTTCGCCAACGAACCGATCTCGTCCAGCATGACCATAACCGCTTCGTTCGCCCCTCCGTGAAGAGGGCCTTTGAGAGTGCCGATTGCCGACGTTACGCCGGAATAAATGTCCGACAGCGTTGCGACCGTTACGCGGGAAGCGAAGGTCGAAGCGTTCAGCTCGTGATCGGCGTGCAGCACGAGCGCTTTGTCCATCGCCTCGATAGCGACTTGCGCCGGCTCTTCTCCCGTCAGCATGTAGAGGAAGTTGTGGGCGATGCCGACGCCCTTCTTAGGCGCGATCGGCTCCTTGCCTTCGCGAAGGCGCGCGAAGGCGGCGACGATCGTCGGAAGCTGCGCTTGCAGCTTAACCGCTTTGCGGTAATTCGCTTCCTGGCTCATGTCGTTCGCTTCGCTATCGTAAAGCGCCAGGCTGGATACGGCCGTACGAAGAGCGGCCATCGAGTTGGCGTCCCGCGGGTACAGGCGCAAGCCTTCGATCACCTCGGGCGATACGGCAGCGTATTCGCCGAGCTGAGCGTTCAACCCGTCAAGCTCGGACGAATTGGGAAGCTTGCCGTGCCACAGCAAATAAACGACTTCCTCGAACGAAGCCTTTTCCGCCAATTCGTCGATGTTAATGCCTTGGTAGGTCAGGACGCCGTCAATGATGGAACTAATGGAGGACTTCGCCGCGACGATTCCTTCAAGGCCCTTGGTTGCTGTCATATTTTCTCTCTCCTTTGACCGGAAAATTCATGTCCGTCGGCTTGTCTTTCCCTGCCGTCGGGGAATGCATGAGTATGTCTGCGCGCAAGCCGGAAGCGCTCTCGGTTCGATAATGTACGCATACTGCAGCAACTTAACATTTGTAAGCTTTTTTAATGATAATCGATTTCACAGGCGAATGGAACCGATGGGGGTATAAAAATGCTTTATCGGCCCTATCACGAATCGTTCTTGCGTAATATTCCTTATCATCATGCGCTTAAAGTCCCTAATTATTCCACGGGACGATTTGTGATACAATGTAACGAAGGTTTAAATAGCTGGAGGACTCTCACCATGCATACAACTGCGAACCGGGTAACCGGAATTATCGATATCGGCTCGAATACCGTCCGTCTGTCCGTCTATCAGTTGACCGGCAACGGCGCTTACAGAGTCGTCGATCAAGGCCGCTGGCCCGCCAGGCTGAGCCAGCGCATGAGCGCCGACGGCAAGCTGCCCGACGAAGCGGTGGAAGAGCTCGCCGAAGTGCTGCGCCACTATGTCCGCATCTGCGCCAAGCACGGCGCCGAGCGCGTGCGGGCAGTCGCCACGGCGGCGATCCGGCAGGCCGCCAACCGGGATAAGGTCGCGGAACGGCTCCGCCTGGCCGCGGGCGTCGACATCGAAATCTTGTCCGGTGAAGAGGAAGCCCGCCTCGGAAGCGCGGCGATGCTCAACAGCCTGCGCTTCGGCGACGGCTTCGTCGTGGACATCGGCGGCGGCAGCACCGAGATTACGCTGGTCCGGCAGCGGAAGGTCGTCTCCGCCGTCTCGTTCCCGATCGGCTGCGTTAACGTCTCGGCCCGATACGGGCTGGGAGAAGCCGTCGTGGAGCAGGCGACGCTGAACGACATCGTCGCGGAAGCCAAACGCCTGATGCAGGGAACGGACTGGATCGCGGGACATCCCGGTCTGCCTCTGATCGGACTGGGCGGTACCGTGCGCGCGGCGGCCAAGCTGCACCAGCGGGAGACCGGTTATCCGTTCCCCCATTTGCACGGTTATGAACTGTCCGTGGCCGACGTGGCCGGCACGCTGCAGGATCTGGCCGCTCTCGCCGTCTCCCAGCGCCGCAAGCGTCCCGGCTTGTCCAAGGACCGCAGCGACGTCATCGTGCCGGGCCTGGCGATTCTGCGCGGCGTGATGGAGCTCACCCGGGCGTCGTCCCTGGTCGTATGCGGCACCGGCTTGCGAGACGGACTGTTTTACGAAACGTGCCATCCTTATTCGCCGCTCTCCTCCGACGACGACGTGCTGGAGGAAAGCATACGCAATCTGGTCGCGCTCTATCCCGCGGCCCCCGGCGGGCATCTGCAGCAGGTGCGCAAATTGGCCGTGGCGCTGTTCGACCCGTTAAACGCCGTATCCCCGCTGCCGGAAGGAAGCCGCAGGCTGCTGGATACCGCCGCCAGACTGTTCCGGATCGGCGCGACGATCGACTATAACGATTGCGCGGACCATACGTTCTACATGCTGCTGCACACGCATTGGAACGGCTTGTCCCACAGGGAAAAGATTTTGGCCGCGGCCGTCGCCTCTTACCGGAGCCCGAGCTCGTTAAAGCGCAAGCTGTCGGCCTATCAGTCGATGCTCGAGGACGGAGACGCCGAGACGATCGCCAAGCTGGGAGCGCTGCTCCTGCTCGCCTCGGCGCTGGACCGCAGCGAGTCGCAAGCCATCTCCGCGCTTCATATCGCGATCGAAGACAAAAAGCTGAAGCTGCTCGCCGAATCCGGCCACCCGCTGCCCGTCGAGCGGATGGAGGTCGGCAACATGGCCAAGGAATTCAAAAAAATATGGGGAATGACTCCCGATCTGCAAGTGATCCGAACGGACGGCGCGCCCCTTTAAGCCGTTTACGAGTCGAACGCCGCCGCAATCGATTTCCAGAGCGGAATATCCGCCGCCTCGAATTGGCTGCGAAGCGGCGTTTGATCGTTCGTTACCCGCGCATACGAGCCTGTCGACAGAAGCTCCCTCGCTTTGACGTTATCCGCCAGATTCATCTGCAGCACGTTCATCAGCATCAGGCGGAGCCCCTTGTCGTATACCGGACACATCAGCTCCACCCTGCGGTTCAGGTTGCGGGTCATCCAGTCCGCGCTCGTGATGTACACTTCTTCGTTGCCCCCGGCCGCGACCGCGAGTATTCTCGCATGCTCGAGATAACGGTCGACGATGCTGACGACCCGGATGTTGTCGCTCAGCCCCGGAACGCCGGGACGAAGGCAGCACACTCCTCTGACAATCAATTCGATGTTTACTCCCGCCTGGGAAGCCTCGTACAGCTTGTCGATCATCGATTGATTGGACAGGGAATTCATCTTCGCCACGATCCGCGCGGACAGGCCGGCTTGGGCATTGGCGATCTCCCGGTCGATCAGGTCGAACAGCTTCGGCTTCAGCCCGATTGGCGCAACGGCGAGAGCCGACCAGAGATGCGGCGCCGAATAACCCGTCATCTCGTTGAACAGCGCGGTCGCATCTGCCCCGATATCGGGATGGCTGGTGAACAGCCCCGCGTCGGTATAGAAACGGGCCGTGCTCTCATTGTAGTTCCCCGTCCCTACATGAACGTATCTGCGCAGCGTATCGGCTTCCTTGCGCACGACAAGCGTGATTTTCGCATGCGTTTTTAAACCGACCAGGCCGTATACGACGTGGCAGCCCGACTTCTCGAGCTGGCGCGCCCAAGCGATGTTGCGCGCCTCGTCGAACCTCGCTTTGATCTCCACGACAACCGTGACCTGCTTGCCGGATTCGGCGGCCTGGGACAACGCCTGGATAAGCACGGAGTTGACGTTGACGCGGTACAGCGTCATCTTGATCGCCATGACGTTCGGATCGGCGGCCGCCTGCAGCACGAAGTCGTTAACGATCTCGAATGATTCGTAAGGATGATAGACGAGCACGTCCCTTTCGCGCAGCACCGACAAAATGTCGTCCGTATCGTCAAATTCCTCCGGATAGACCGGATCGTATTTCGGATAGCGAAGATGGTCGTAATTCGGCAGCGCCGCGGCGAATTTCGACAGGAAGCCCAGGTCGAGCGGGCCGTCGATCTCGTCGATAAACTCCTCCGCAAGCTCCAACTCGTCCTTCAGCAAATCCAGCGCGTCGGAATGAATGCCCTTCTCCGCTTCAAGCCTTACGGGCAGCCCTCTCTGCCGCCGGCGAAGCTCCTTCTCGATCTCCTGCAGCAAGTCGTCCGCGCCTTCCTCGTTCGGCGTCAGGTCGGAGTTGCGCGTCACGCGGAACGCATGCACCGCTTCCGCCTTGTATCCGCTGAACAGCAGGCCGATATGCTCCTTGATCAAATCCTCCAGAAGCAGATAAACGAGCCTGCGGCTGTTCCTCCGACCCGGAACGACGACCGTACGGGCCAGAATCGAAGGGACTTGTACGATCGCGCAAAACGTCTCGTCCGAATCGCCGGATTCCTCCGGCCCCCGCTTCAGCACGACGGCCAGGTAAAGCTCCTTGCTGTGAACGAGCGGGAACGGACGGCTCTGGTCGACCGCCATTGGCGTAAGCACCGGATAGACGATCCGCTGAAAATATTCGGTCAGCGCCTGCTTCTGCTCCTCGTGCAGCTCTCTGTATTCCGTCAGCGATACGCCTTCCTTCGCCAGCAGCTTCAGCAGTTCCCTGTAGGTCCGGTACTGCTCCCGAACCATCCGCACGCTCCGCTTCATCAACCGTTTGATCAGCCCCTGGGGCGTGTATCCCGTAAAATCCGTTTTTTCATAGCCGGCTTTGCTCTGCGCTTGTAATCCCGCGACCCTTACGCTCATAAACTCATCTAGGTTGCTCTGCACGATAGACAGAAACTGCAGCCGCTCCAGAAGAGGCGTGCTCGAATCCTCGGCTTCTTCGAGCACCCTTCTGTTGAATTCCAGCCAGCTCAAATCCCGGTTAATATACTTCTTGGCGCCAGACATCTGCATCCCCCTGTTCAAAATGCCAGCGACCAACTCGCGCCGACTTGTCTCCTTCATTATGTTGGTCGAATGTAAACTCTACATCAACGACGCGTTAACGGAATGTGAAATGAACTCCGCTTCGGAAAAGAGGGGATCGACTTGAACCGAAAAATCGGCGGTCAGCTGTCGCGCCTGCTCCTGGCAGCGGGGATGCTGACGGCGGCCCTGCTGGCGCTATGGTGGTCGCTCCCCCTGCTGTACCCGTTCCTGCTGGGCTGGCTGCTCGCCTACGCTCTAAACCCCGTCGTCGGCTTCCTGAACGCCCGAGCGCGCCTTCCCCGCTGGCTTGCGGTAGGCGTATCGCTGCTTATGTTTACTTCGGCCATGCTCGCGATCGTCTCCGTGCTCGTCATGCGTCTGGTCGACGAGATCGTCGCCTTGTCCCGTTCGCTGCAAAATGTCGTCGGCTGGATAGAAAAGTGGTTTAACGAGCTGCTGGCCAAGCCCGAAATCCAGGAGATTATGACCCGGATCAACGACTTCTACCTGCACAATCCCGGCTATAAGGATACGATCAACAGCAGCATCTCCAACACCGCGCAAGCGATTACGAGTACCGGCACCGGTCTGATCAGCCTCTTTTTCGGCGGGATCGTCCGCATTCTATACTCCCTGCCTCTCGTCATGACGATCGCCATCGTCGTGCTGCTCGCCTCCTTTTTCATCGGAAAGGACTGGAACCGCTACAGCCAACGCGTCGCGCTGTGGTTTCCCCCGGCCCTTGTCCGGAAAGTCGGAGCGGTATGGCAGGATCTTCGGCAAGCTCTGTTCGGCTACGTGCGGGCGCAGCTCATTATGATCTCCATTACGACCGTGGTCGTCATTATCGGACTATGGCTGATCGGGGTCAAAAATGCGCTGTCGATCGGCCTGCTGATCGGATTCGTGGACTTGCTCCCCTATCTGGGCGTAGGCGCCGCCATGATTCCCTGGCTCGCCTACGCTTATCTGACAGGGGACTGGTCGCTCGGCACCGGCCTGTCGGTGCTGTACGGCATCGTCCTCGTCGCCCGCCAATTTATCGAGCCCAAGGTGCTCGCCTCCAGCGTCGGACTGGACCCGCTGCCTACGCTGATCGCCATGTTTGCGGGCTTGAAGCTGCTCGGAATCGTCGGCCTGATCGTCGGTCCGATCGTTGTCGTCGTTCTGACCGCCTGCCACAGAGCGAACGTATTCCGGGACATCGGCCGCTATGTCAAATACGGCAGCCGCTGAATGGCCGGCCGGTCTTCCCGCTAGCGGTTCGGCCCCCGGTAGATGGTGAAGCGGCCGCCGCGCACGAGGCGCTCCAGCCAGCGGTACAGAAACAGCCGATACAGCGGACGGGTTAGCGGAAGCAGCAGCGTTAATCCGATCAGATCGGAGACGAACCCCGGTACGATAAGCAGAATGCCGCCCGCCAATACGCACAGCCCCTCCAGCAGAGTATGCCCCGGCGGCTGGCCGCTCTGCATCTGCTGCTGCGCCTGACGCCATACTCTGCGGCCCTCCGTCTGGATCAGATAAGCGCCGAGCAGGCTTGTCGCCAGCAGCAGCCCGAACGTCCAAAAGCCGCCAATCCAGCTGCCCACCATATAGATGCCCCAGATTTCGATCAGAATCGCCAGAACGATAATCGCCAGCACTTTTCTTTGCAAGGCCGTCACCCTTTCCTTATCCGTCTAGTCCCGCCAGTATCGTCATTTTATCATACCAGTCGGGGGCTTCCCGAGCGAACCGAACCGGCTTCCACTCTTTGTTTACCCACACGTGGCGCGTACGGCCCTTAACGAGCGGAACGCCCGGCGGCTCGTCACCCTCATATTGTTCTCCCAAACTTGCCGTCAAGTCGCCCGCGAGCACTCGCGATTCGAATCCGACGCGAAGGCTGGTCATCTCCGACACCCGCGTGCCTACGGTGATCCATTCGTCGTAATGCGCAGCCTGCTTAAACGAAGCCTCCAGCTCGGTCACGGGCAGCAGCAGGCCGCGTTCCTCCATTTCCCGGTAGGAAATGCCGGCCCTTCGCACCCACTCCGTCCTGCCGATCTCGAACCAATTCAAATAGTTGACGTGGTAGACGACCCCCATCTGGTCGGTCTCCTGGTACCTTACTCTCAGCGGATGCAAAAACCATTTGCCCATCGTTGCTGCTCCTTCCCCGGGCTCCGTATATATTCGAGTACGCGAATTTGCGCTTGTTGGTTTCAGCCACGTTATCCCGAACGCTCAGAGCCCTGTACGTTGGCGGCGCCTCCGCCGAATGGGGCGATATGCAAAAATCCCCTGCGGCTTAGCCGCAGGGAACTTTCCATGCCCGTTTCGTTTCCGTTCCTTACATCACTTTCGCTTGGCCCGAGTAGATCACGCCGTGCTCGGCGTACAACGTCACTTCCATGCCGTCCTGCAGCAGCTTGGTCGCGTTGTCCACGCCGACGATGACCGGGATGCCCAGGTTCAGGCCGACGACAGCCGCGTGGCACGTAATGCCGCCGCATTCCGTAATGACCGCGGCCGCTTTCTCGATAGCCGGCATATACTCCTTGTCCGTCGACGGGGTAACGAGAATCGCGCCGGACGTCATTTTGCGGTTCGCTTCTTCCGGCGAATTGGCGATCACGATTTTGCCCGTCGTGCTCTGGGAGCCGATGCCTTGACCTTGGGCGATCAGTTCTCCGACGTTGTGGATCTTGATCAGGTTCGTCGTTCCGGAACGGCCTACAGGCACGCCCGCCGTAATGACGATCGTATCGCCGAGACGGACGATGCCGCTGTCCAGCGCGCCCTGCACGGCGATCTCGAACATCTCGTCCGTCGTGGACGCGGACACGCCCTTAACCGGAGTGACGCCCCAGACGAGCTGCAGGCGGCGAAGCACCTGCTCGACCGGCGTTACGGCGATGATCGGGGATTTCGGCTTGTATTTGGACACCATGCGCGCCGTATAGCCGCTCTCCGTCGAGGTGACGATCGCTTTCGCCTCGAGATCAAGCGCGGAATTGGCTACCGCCTGGCTGATGGCTTCGGTTACGGACGTCTGCTGGGCGTTCGCCTGCTTCGTGAACATTTCGCGATAGTGCAGCGCGCTCTCCGCGCTCTCCGCGATACGCGCCATCGTCTCTACGGATTCGACCGGATATTTGCCGGCCGCGGTCTCGCCGGACAGCATGATCGCGTCAGTGCCGTCGAAGATCGCGTTCGCGACGTCGGAAGCTTCCGCGCGGGTCGGACGGGGGTTGCGCTGCATGGAATCGAGCATTTGCGTGGCGGTAATGACCGGCTTGCCGGCCCGGTTGCACTTCTCGATCATCCGCTTCTGCACGAGCGGAACTTCCTCGGCCGGGATCTCTACGCCGAGATCGCCGCGGGCGACCATCAGACCGTCCGACACCTCCAAAATTTCGTCGAGGTTGTCGACGCCCTGCTGGTTCTCGATTTTGGAGATGATGTGGATGTGACGCGCGTCGTGGCGCTCCAGCAGCTCGCGGATTTCGAGCACGTCGCTGGCGCGGCGAACGAAGGAGGCTGCGATGAAATCGACGCCGACTTCGATGCCGAACTTGATGTCGCTGATGTCCTTCTCCGTCAGGCCGGGCATGGAGATGGCCACGCCGGGCACGTTAACGCCTTTTTTGCTCTTGATCTGGCCGCTGTTGACGATCTGACACTTGATCTCCGTGCCTTGAATGTCGAGCACCGTCAGGCCGATCAGGCCGTCGTCGATCAGAATCGTCGCGCCGACGCTGACGTCGGTCGGCAGATCCTTGTACGTAACCGGAACGCGGGTAATGTCGCCGAGAATTTCTTCCGTCGTCAAGGTGATATACTCGCCTTGAACGAGCTCGATCGGCTCTTCCTTCAGCTTGCCGAGACGGATTTCCGGTCCTTTCGTATCCAGCAGGATGGCGACGGTTTTGTTCAGCTCTTGAGAAGCTTGGCGAATGGCCTTGATCCGGTTGCCGTGCTCCTCGTAGTCCCCGTGCGAGAAATTCAGACGGGCGACGTTCATGCCGGCGGTGATGAGCTTCTTCGTGTTTTCCAGCGATTCGCTGGAAGGTCCGATCGTACAAACGATTTTTGTTTTACGCATGATTTCTTTTTCCTCCGTTATCTATCCAAGTCGCATATATGGAGAGCTATTCCAGCTCTGCGGTGCCGAAGCGTCCGACCTTGCGGAACTTCTGGTACCGATCTTCCCTCAATTCGTCCGGCGTCAGCTTGCCGAGCTCCTGCAAGTTGCGCCACAGCGCCTCCTTGATCGACTCGGCCTGCACGGCCTTGTCCCGGTGGGCTCCGCCATGCGGCTCCGGGATGATCTCTTCGATGACGCCGAACTCCAGCAAATCCTTCGCCGTAATTTTCATCGCTTCCGCGGCCTGATCGGCTTTGGAGGCGTCCTTCCACAAAATCGACGCGGCTCCGTTCGGCGAGATGACCGAATAGATCGCGTTCTCCAGCATCAGCACGCGGTTGCCGACGCCCAGCGCGAGCGCCCCGCCGCTTCCGCCCTCGCCGATGACGACGCAGACGATCGGCACGCCAAAAATCGCCATCTCGCTAAGGTTGCGGGCGATCGCTTCCGATTGGTTGCGCTCCTCCGCGGTGTCGCCGGGATACGCCCCCTTCGTGTCGATAAACGTAATGATCGGGCGTCCAAACTTGTTCGCCTGCTGCATGAACCGAAGCGCCTTGCGAAAGCCCTCGGGGTGGGGGCTGCCGAAAAACCGCTGGATATTGTCCTTCGTATCCTTGCCCCGCTGGTGTCCGACGACCGTCACCGGCATGCCGTTCAGCTTCGCCAAGCCTCCGACGATCGCCAGATCGTCGGCGAATACCCTGTCCCCGTGCAGCTCCATAAAATCGGTAAAAATCAACGGAATGTAGTCAAGAGTCGTCGGACGTTGATGATGGCGAGCCATATGCATGATCTGGGCGGCGCTCATGCCGCCGTAAACTTCCGCTTCAAGCTGCTTGTAACGCTCCTCGAGCCGCGCGATCTCGTCCGAGAAATCGATCTGCTTCTCGGCGCCGAAATGCTTGAGCTCGTCTATTTTCTTGCGCAGTTCGGCGAGCGGCCTCTCAAAGGGCAATTCACTCGACATCGGCCGGCTCTCCTTTCCAGGCATGCATATCAAGAAGTTTGGTCAGTATGGCTTTCATTTCCTTGCGGGGAACGACCTTGTCCAGCTGGCCGTGCTTCAGATTAAACTCGGCCGTCTGGAAGTTGTCCGGCAGCTTCTGGCGAATCGTCTGTTCGATGACGATCCGTCCGGCAAAGCCGACGATCGCTCCCGGCTCGGCCAAGATGTAGTCGCCGAGGCTCGCGAAGCTGGCGGATACGCCGCCCAGCGTCGGATCGGTGAACACGGAGATGAACAAGCCGCCCTGCTCCTGGAACTTGGCGAGCGCGGCGCTTGTCTTGGCCATCTGCATCAGGCTGAGAATGCTCTCCTGCATCCGGGCTCCGCCCGAAGTGGAGAAGAAAATCAGAGGAAGCTTCTTCTCGGTCGCTCTCTCGATGGCGCGCGTCACTTTCTCGCCGACGACGGAGCCCATGCTGCCGCTGAAAAAGTCGAAGCTCATGACGCCGATAAGAACCGGGAAGCCGCCGATTTCGCCTTCTCCGGTGACAATGGCGTCCTTCAGGCCGGAATTCGCCTTCTGCTGCTCCAGCTTGGCGGCGTAACCCGGGAAATCAAGCGGGTCCTCGGAGACCAGATTCTCGTCAATCTCAAAAAGACGCCCCTCATCGAGCGTCATCGCGATGCGCTCCCAGGCGTTTAACCGATAGTGATGCCCGCAGCCGGAGCACACCTTCAAATTCTTCTCCAGCTCTTTGCTAAGCTGAATTTGACCGCATTTCGGGCAGCGGTTCATCAGCCCTTCGGGAATGTCCCTCTTCGTGCGTTCCGACGGAACGACGGCGTATTTTTTCTTCTGGAATAGATCCTTGAACACAGCGACACCTCACAAGCGATATATGGCGACCTTCAAGCTAGGGGCCCGCGTTCAAAGGCCCGGTTCCCGGACCGATCGAACAACCTCCATGGGTATCGTACTGAATTACAGATGCAGAATGCTGCCTAACACCTCTTGCACTTCCCGCACCTCGCCGGATGGAACCAATATTTCATATTGCGGTTTCGTAAGGTTTATGGGGCGTACTTGTACGAGAAACCCTTCATCGGTAAGTCGCTTCTGAATTCTGTCGGCGATCTTAGCGGTCGGTGCGATGTAGATGACCGTCCACATGATGCGGTACCCCCAATTTCTTGATTCATTCGCTGAAATGCGAGACAGGCAATATGGAAATCATAGCACAGATTCCGCAAGACTAGCAACCGAGAAGCCGCGGTTGCGGGGCGGCCGCGCGGCTCGCGCGCGAAAAAACCGCCCCGGACGGCCCGCCCGACGCGGCCCCGGTTCCCGCCGGGACCGTCCGAAAAACCGTCAGCCGCTTATTCGTCCCGCAGCGGCAGCCACGCAAGCACGCTTTGGATTTTGTCGTCCCAGTAGCCCCAATCGTGGGTCCCCGGCTCCTCCTCGTACGTGAGCGGCAGTCCGAGCTTGCGGCAATGCTCGCGGAAGCGGACGTTGTCCTCGTACAGGAAATCCTCGGTCCCGCAGCATTGGTAAAGAAGCGGCGCGCCCGGCCGTCCCGCGACCCGCTCCGCCAAGGCGAACAGGTCGAGCGAGGAGCCCGGCACGGAAGCCGGATCTTCGACGATGTCGAAAAGGTCTTCGCTGAAGCGGTCCGCGAAAAGGCGGTTCAGATCCACGGCCCCGGACAGGCTGGCCACGGCCGCGTAGCGGTCCGGGTGGGAAAGACCGAGCTTAAACGCGCCGTAGCCGCCCATCGACAGCCCGGCCGCGAAATTGTCCTCCCTGCGCTCCGACAACGGGAAGAACGAACGGGCCAGGCGTGGAAGCTCCTCGCTGACGAACGTCCAATAGTTGGCCCCGCGCGCCATGTCCGCGTAGAAGCTGCGATTGACGGCCGGCATGACGACGGCGATCCCGTACGCGTCCGCGTAACGCTCGATCGACGTCCTCCGGCACCAAATGGTGTGATCATCGGACAAGCCGTGCAGCAAATAAAGCGTCTTAAGCGGCCTGCGCCGCTCGCCTTGCGGCAAAATCACGTTCATGGAAGCGGAAATTCCCAAGGCTTCCGAATTAAAACTGCATTGAAGCAGCGCCATCTGATGATTCTCCCTCGCTCATGTTGAATTTTGCCGTTCACTTGACCCGCATGGAGCCCGGGCCGAGCAGTTGGTCCAGCTCCGCGGCCAGCTCGGGCGTCGGATCGACGTTGTATTCGCCGCTCAAGGCTACGGCGCGCCGTCCCTTCTCGTAGCGAAGGATCGTCGGAAGCGCGCCGGGATGCGCCTTCAGCAGCAGCTTGAGCCGGATCAGCGTCGCCGGCTTCTCGTGCTCGGCGTCGATCAAAATGTAGACGAGCTGCTGCCCCGAAGCTTCCGCCGAGGCGGCGTCCGACGCGTCTCCCGCGAGGGGCCGCGCGCTTCCGGCGGCGGTGCGGGCGTTCCCGGCGGCGCGAGTCCCTCCGGAGGCTCCCGCTCCCCCGCGGGCTCCCCCGGCGGCCCCGGCCGCCACCGGCTTCCTCGGGACCGCCCCCTCGGCCGTGCTCGCCGCCCGGTCGCCGCCTTGGCCGCCTCTGCCGCCGTAGCCGCCGCCTCCCGTCCCGCCAGCGCCTCTGCCATCTCTGCCGCCTCCGCCGCCGAAGCGCTGGCCCAGCCGCCGCAGCCGCTCCGCCTGCTCCTTCAAATCGGCCGCGTCAAGCGGCAAAATATCGTCCGCCAGCAGCTTGTAATCCTCGTCCCCGTGCTGCACCTTCGCCCGCACGAAGACAAGCGAGCCTTTCTTGACGAAGGAGGACGCCTTGGCCCAGGCGGACGGGAAGGCGACCAGCTCCGTCCCCATGATCCGGTCCTCGATTTCCAGAAACGCCATCGCCTGGCCCTTGCGCGTCACGAACGGCTTCATCGCCACGATCATGCCCGCCGTGAACGCCGTCGCCCCGTCCGGCAGCTCGGCGAGATCGACAAGCCGCTCGACCCGCAGCTCCTCCATCAGCCCGTCGTACGCGTCCAGCGGGTGGCCGGTCAAATACAGCCCCATCAGATCTCTTTCCAGCTCCAGCATTTGCGTCTGCGTATAGGGCGGAACGGACGGCAGCTCCACGTTCCAGTTCGGCGTCTCCTCGAAGTCGAACAGTTCGATCTGCAGCTCCTCCCGCTCCTTGCGCCACTGCGCCGCGGCCGCGACCGTCGGCTCGAGCGCGGCGAGCTGCTGGGCGCGGTGGCCCGGCATCGACTCCAGCGCCCCCGCCTGCACGAGCGACTCGATGACGCGCTTGTTGCACGCGCGCGGATCGACGCGGCGGCAGAAGTCGCTCAAGCTCTCGTAAGGCCGCTCGGCCCGCTCCCGCATAATGCTCTCGATCGCCTGCGTGCCGACGTTCTTGACGCCCGCGAGCCCGAAGCGGATCGCTCCGCCGCCCTCGGCGGTCGACACCGGGGTGAACAGCACGCCGCTCTCGTTCACGTCGGGCTTGAGCACGGCGATGCCCATCCTCCGGCACTCGTCCACGTATTCCGCCGTCTTGCGCTGGTTGCCGACGACCGCCGTCAGCATCGAAGCCATGAAGGCGACCGGATGGTGCGCCTTCAGATACGCCGTCTGGAAGGCCAGCACCGCATAAGCGGCGGCGTGCGCGCGGCAGAAGCCGTAGTCCGCGAACCGCACGATCAGGTCGTATACGCCGTTGGCCTCCCGCTCGTCATACCCTTGCTTCAAGCTGCCCGCGACGAAATATTGGCGCTGCTCGTCCAGCACCTCGCGCTTCTTCTTGCCGACGGCGCGCCGCAGCAAGTCCGCCTGGCCCAACGAGAAGCCGGCCATAACCGAGGCGATCTGCATGATCTGTTCCTGATAGACGATAATGCCGTAGGTATCGGCGAGAATTTCCCGCAAATTCCGGTGCGGGTATTCCACCTGCACCAGGCCGTGCTTGGCGCGGATAAACTGCGGGATGAACTCCATCGGACCGGGCCGGTAGAGCGCGACCGCGGACACGATGTCCTCGAACGAGGACGGCTTCATCTCCTTGAGCACCCGCCGCATGCCCGTGGACTCGAGCTGGAAGATGCCCGTCGTCTCGCCGCGGCCCATCAGCTCGTAGGTGGCGGGATCGTCGTAGGAGACGTCCTGCCAGCGCAGCTCCCGGCCGGTCCGCTCGCGCACCGACGCGAGCGTTCTCTCGATGATGGACAGCGTCCGCAGGCCGAGGAAGTCCATCTTCAGCAGGCCGACCGCCTCGAGATGCTCCATCGAATACTGCGTCAGCGGCACGCCGTCCGTGCCCTCCTGCAGCGGCACGTAATCCGTCAGCGGAGCGGAGGAGATGACGACTCCCGCCGCGTGCGTGGAAGCGTGGCGGGGCATGCCCTCCACGCGGCGCGCCATCGCGATCAGCCGGCTCGCCTCGCCGTCCCCTTCCGCCAGCGCCTTGAACTCCGGGCTGCCCTGCATCGCCCGCTCGATCGACATCCCCGGCATGCCGGGGATAAGCTTGGCCGCCTTGTCGACGTCCCCGTACGGCAGGTTCATGACGCGTCCGACGTCGCGGACCGCCGCCCGCGCCGCCAGCGTCCCGAACGTAATGATCTGCGCGACGTGCTCCGCCCCGTACTTCCCGACCACGTAACGGATGACCTCGTCGCGCCGCTCGTCGCTGAAATCGATGTCGATATCGGGCATCGTCACCCGCTCGGGGTTCAGAAACCGCTCGAACAGCAGCTTGTGCTTAAGCGGATCGACGTCGGTAATCTTCAGCGCGTACGCGACGAGGCTGCCCGCCGCCGAGCCGCGCCCGGGGCCGGTCACGATGCCGTTCTCGTGCGCGAAACGGATGAAATCCCAGACGACCAGGAAATAGTCGTCGAACCCCATCTCCCCGATAACGCGCAGCTCGTAGGCGAGCCGCTCCTCCGCCGCGGCGCGGAAAGCCGCGTCCGCCCATTCGGACGTCCCCTCGTAACGCGCCCGCAACCCGGCATCGCACAGCTCGGACAAATACCGTTCCGCCGTCTTGCCTTCCGGGAGCGGAGCGAATTCCGGCAGAATATGCCGGCCGAACTCCAGCTCCAGCGTGCAGCTGTCGGCGATTCTGACCGAGTTGGCGACCGCCTCCGGCACATGCCGGAACAGCGCCGCCATCTCCTCGCCGCTTTTCATATACAGCTGGTCGGTGGCGATTCTGAAGCGATCGGGATCGTCCATCGTCTTGCCCGTGCCGATGCACATCAGCACGTCCTGCAAGGAATGATCCTCTTCGCAAATATAGTGCGAGTCGTTGGTCGCGACCAGCGGAATGCCCAGCTCCTCCGACAGTTGGATGACGCCGGCGGTAATCTTCTTCTGCTCGAGCAGGCCGTGATCCTGAATTTCCAAATAATAATCTTCTCCGAACAAGGCCCGGTAACGGAGCGCAAGCTCCCGCGCCGCGCCGTAATCGTCTTCCGCAAGCCGCTTGGACAGCTCGCTGCTCATGCAGCCGCTCAGGCAGACGATGCCCTCGGCATGGGCCGACAGCGCCTCGAAATCGATGCGCGGCCGATAATAGAAGCCTTCCAGATGGCCGATCGTCGTCAGCTTCATCAGGTTGCGGTAGCCCGTCTGGTTCTTGGCCAGCAGCGTCAGATGATACGTCGGCTGCTCCTTGCGCGACTGCTTGTCGTGCCTGGACCCGGCCGTGATGTAAGCCTCCATGCCGATGATCGGCTTGACGCCGTGCTCCAGGCACGCCTTATAGAATGGAACGGCGCCGTACATGACGCCGTGATCCGTCAGAGCCAGCGAGCTCATGCCGAGCTCCGCCGCCTTGGCCGCCATCTCCTTGATCCGCGCGGCGCCGTCCAGCAGACTGTATTCGCTGTGAACGTGAAGGTGGACGAAATCGCACATGACGATCCCCCTCTTTTCCGAAGTCGCTCTCTCCCAAACACACGTTCGAACCTTCCCGTTTATTATTGTATCATAAGCGCCCCGGCCAGTCCCATAGATATGATAGAGAAGAATCATCGGCGGCCGCCGTCGGGCGGAAGCGTTTAGGGGGATGGACATGGACGAGTTTTTCACAAAAGCGGCTTTCAGCTTCTTCATCGCGTTCGGCGTCGTGCTCGGAGGGGCGCTGCTGGCGGGAATGGGATCGGTATTCCTGTTCACTCCGCCCAAGGAAAAGATGCTGCAGGTTGCCAGCAACCTGAAAATATGGGCGCTTGTCGCCGCCGTGGGAGGCACGATCGATCCGATCCGGGTCATCGAGTCGCATGTGCTGGTCGGGTATCTCTCTCCCGCCATGCAGCAGATCGGGTACATCCTGTTCGCTTTCCTCGGCGCGCACATGGGCGTCGAGCTGATCCAATGGCTGCATAACAACGGGGGGTGACGTTCGCCGTGCGAGTCCCTTCGTTCGACCGGTTCCAGAAGTTCATGCAGGTTACGGCGTTCTTCGTCTGCGGCATGATCGTAGGCAGCGCCGTCTACAGCGCGCTCAAGAGCAATATCGTCGATCAGATCATTCTGCAAAACTACGAGCTGAAGGATCAGGTGGACTCGCTGAAAAAAGATTTGGAGATGGCCCATCAGGTCCGGAAGGAAAACGTCATTCGCAGCATCGTGACCATCTTCATCCACGAGCAGACGGAGACGGAAGGGATCGACATTTTGACGGAGAAGGAGCTGAAGAAGCGGTTAAAGGAGGATCTGGACATCTTCATCGGCCGCAGCATCTATATGATCAACACCGACTCCTCGTTCGCCCGGAAGCTGCTGAACACGAAGGTGTACGATCAGATCGAGGGCCAGGACTACGACGTGACCATTCGCACGATGCTCGTCGTCGACGGCGTGCTGCAGGTGTGGGTGGAGGCGAAAAAGCATTTGATCAGCAAATAAGCGCGGCTTCCGTTGTCCCCGCCCGAAGCCGGGCATTGTCGGAAGCCGCGCCTGTTTTATGGTACAATATGAAGCATCATCAACGTTTCAAAAGGAGCTGCTTTTTTCGACATGGTCAACGCGCTTCAATGGTTTTTCAGCATCCTGGTCGTCGTAACCGTCCTGTTCTCCGCGCTGTACAGCATCCGTTCCCGCCGCGCGCGCGACGGACGCCTTCGCGGACTGTACGCTTCGCGAATGAACATCAGCATGGGACTGATGCTGATCTTCATCGCCATCATCCAGATGTTCATGTTCCCGGGCTCTTCCATCCGGGTCGCGGTCGGCGCGGTCTTCCTCCTGCTCGGCCTGTTCAACCTGTTCGCCGGCCTGCGCAACCACTCCCACTTCACCCGGCTGATGCGCCAGTAGGCGCCCGATCAGGAAGGATCGATCGTCTGGGCGGTCAGCATCGCCTTGGCGGCGACCTCGCCGTCCAGCACCGCCTCCACCTCTACCTTCACGTACCTTCTGCTCGTCTCAATGATATGCGGAACGATCGAGATGCTCGCGTCCACCGGCACCGTGCGCAGGAAGTACGTCGTCATATTGTCCAGAACGTGCTCTTTTCTCCGCAGCTCCTCTATGGCCCGGCTGGCCGCCTGCTGCATGAGCGACGTCAGCACCCCTTCGGAGATCGTGCCGATCGGCCCCGACATCTGCGGCGTGGCCAGCCCCGTATACTGAAGTCCGTTCTCCGCGTCCCGCTGCTCCGAGAAGCCGCCCCACATAAGCGCGTCGAACGTCTCGCCCAGATGGGCCGGGCGGTTGGCGAACTGCATCGCCCGCAGCACCTCCCCCCGGTTGATCGCGCCGACCAGCTTCCTCTGCCTGTCGACGACCGGCAGCAGCTCGATGCCTTCCGACACCATGCGATGGGCGGCGGACGCGACCGGCGTGTTCAGCGTAACCGTCATCGGCCGCCTCGTCATCAGCTTGTCCAGCGTCTGGTTCGTCGGCGAGCCGGACACGTCCTTGAACGTAATCATGCCGACGACGCGGTTCCACTCGTCCGTGACGGGGAACCGGCTGCTCCCCGTCTGCTCGCTCAGCTTGACGAAGTCGGCGACGGTGGACGACTGCTTAAGCGCCCCGAGCCTGGCCGTGGGCTCCATCATGTCGGCGATGATCATAATTTTGCGCTTGATCAGCCGGTCGTACATCGCCCGGTTGATCATCGAGGCGACGGTGAACGTATCGTGCCGGCAGGTGAGGATCGGCAGCTTCCGCTCGTTGGCCAGTCTCCGCACTTCCTCGCTCGTCCCGAAGCCCCCGGTCACCAGCACGCCGGCCCCGTGCTGCAGCGCGAGCCGATGGGCGTTCTCGCGGTTGCCGACGATCAGCAGGCTGCCCGCGTCGATGTAACCGGCCATCTCGCCGATCTCCATCGCGCCGATGACGAATTTATGGAGCGTCTTCTCCAGGCCTTCCTCTCCGCCGAGCAGGCTCCCCTGAACGATCTCCAGCACCTCCGCGAACGTAAGCTGCTCGGGATTGCCGCGTCTCTTCTTATCCACGCGAACGGTGCCGATCCTTTCCTTCGTGCTGACGAGTCCGAGCTGCTCGGCTTCCTTCAGCGCCCGGTAGGCGGTGCCCTCCGACACTCCCCGCTCCTTGGCCATCCGCCGAACCGGGATTTTCGTGCCGATCGGCAGCTCGCGAATATATTGGAGAAGCCGTTCATGCTTGGTCGGCTCGTTCGGATGATTGTCGTTGCCCGGCATTTTTCTGCTCCCTTCGCTTCCCTGTTGCAGGCGGTTCATTTTGCTAGAAGTCGCTTCCAGCGCTTGCCAATAGGCCGCAAAGTAGTACAATAGGCATACCGACACCAAACGACTTCGTTCGACAAATATAAGGAGGATGGCCGCGGACATGCTGCATTCCTACATCCAGCTCGTCATCAGTCTGTCCATCCCCCACGCTCTCGTCCGCATCTGGCTCGTCTTCGCCGCGGCCGGGCTTGGACCGACGCGCCACGCGGGCAAGCTCGTCCTGTTCGCCGTCGCCAGCTCGTTGATCGGCGAGCTGGACTATTGGTTCGCGCCGGTACCGGTCCATGCCGTAACCTCGACCCTCGTCGCGCTGGCCGCCTTGTACCTTTTGTTCCGGCAGCTCGGAGGGCGAAGCGTGATCATTCTGTTCGTCGCGTATACCGCAGCCAGCTTTCTGGCGGACATGATCGGGGAAATGCTGATCCAGCTGCTATACGGCCTGACGGACCGCAAGGACGTCATCGCCCATCATCCGCTTGCCTTCCAATCGGTGTACGTTCCGCTCGGAGCGGCGCTGATCCTGCTCGCGATCTATCTGGAGAAGAGAAGCTTCCCTCTCCTCCATCGATTATATCAATATTTAATGAATATCAAACAGTCGCGGATGAAAGAAGCCACGCTGCTGGCGATCTCCCAGATTTTCCTGCTCGGCCTGCTGTTCTCGTTCGGCATGGAAAGCCGCAATCGCGGTTTCGCCTCGGCCTCGTACAACTGGACGATCTATGCGCTGGTGCTGCTCGCCTTCTGTTCGATCTACTTTACGCTTCGGCTGATCGTTCGCATTCGCGAGGAGGCGATCGTGCAGACGCAGGACGTGTACGCGGAGGAGATCGGGAAGATGTTCACCGTCATTCGCGGGCATCGGCACGACTTCCTGAACCATATGCAGGTCATGTCCTCCATGCTGCAGATGGGCAAGCTCGAACAGCTCAAACGCTATATGGAGGATTTGGCGAAAGAGGCGCACGCCTTCGCTCCGATCTCCGGCCACGTCCCTCCCGCGCTGGCGGCCTTTACGACCGGCAAGACCGAGCAGGCGAAAACGAAGAGCATTCCGTTCTCCTGCGACATTCCGGCCAATCTGGAGCTCGAATCGGCGATCCGGATGATCGACCTCGTGAAAATCATCGGCAATCTCATCGACAACGCCTTCGAGGAGAGCGAGACGCTTCCTCCCGGCGACAGAGACGTGAGGCTGGCGATTCGCGGCGAAGGCGCGGCGCTCGCCATCGAGATCAGCAACCGCGGACGGGCGCTGACCGACGAACAGTTGAAAATGATGACGATGCCCGGCTATACGACCAAGGAGACCGAGCATTCGGGTCTCGGGCTGGCGATCGTCCAGGAGCGCGTAAAATTCTATCAAGGCGAGCTGAGCATCGGTTACCGTGCGGAGGACGAAACGACAAGCGTGCGGATCCGGCTGCCCCGGAAAAAGGAAAAGAGACCGGAGCCCTCGCCGTGAACGGGGCCGGTCTCCTTGCCGCTTACGCCAGAATGGACGTAATGAGGTAAAACAGCAGCGAATAAGCGGCCAGGGAATACGTAATGTACAGAAATTTGCGCTCGCGGCCCACCTCATGCAAGTCCTGCGCCAGCCCGACGAGCAGCACGAGATTAACGAGCAGCAGGAAGAGGCCGAGCAGCATCGACAGCTGCAGCGAGACAAAGGCCAGCAGCCCGGAGACGATCCACGCCGCTCCGAACAGCCACTGCGTGCCGCCCAGATAGGCGGCGGCTTCCCGCCAGTCGCGCTTGCGCGCACCGCGCCAGTTGCCGATCAGCGTCAACGAGCCGGCCAGCAGCACGATGGAGAACAGCCCGAGCAGCAGAAATTTGGCCGGCACGCTCACACCGAACAGGTTGCCTATAGCCAGGCCGCCCCACGCGCCGAAAATGCCGAGCTTCGTTTTGATCGCTTCCTGGAACAGCCAATTCCAGAGCACGAAGCCGACGACGCCCGCGGCGGCCCCCAACGCCCCGTAGATCCAGTCCGTCTGCGGCTGAAGCTGCAGCGACGCGGTCGGATTTTTAAGCAGTTCCGCCAGCTTCTTAGGGTCCATCGCGGCCAGCGGAGAAGCCGGACCGGGGGCGGCAGACGCGGCGGCATCGGTTGCGGCTGCTGCCGCGGTTTGGCTTTCCACCTCTTCGTGCGCTTCCTTCTTATGCAAATCGGGTTGATTCGAATGCGTGTCGGACATGTCGAATTTTCCTCCTCGGAACAAGTCAGGAATATTTTGCCTTCCCGAATTCCTATTCGACAGCAACTCCGAAAATCCTCTTAATCCGCGTTCGCGAACCGCGGCCAACGAAAACAAGCCCGCCCCGGAGCGTCGTTGGAGACGCCCGGAGACGGACTGCTTGCCGAATCGAAGCCGGATTACCAGGTCACGTATCCCGGAGAGCCCGGAGTCGGGTTGCTGATCTGGTCGATGATCGGAATCGTATAGGCGACCACGATCAGAATGACGGTGAGCGCGATCCAGAGCTTCCAGTTTTCCAGGAAGCGCGGAGTCGGCTCCGAGGTATCCGACACTTCGCCGAGCGGATACTCGGTCTGCCCTTTCGGCGCGCGCATGAGTGCGACAATGTTGTAGATGATGAGCAGCACGGCGACGAACAGAATGATGCCCCCGATGGCCATCGCCACGTGATACGGCATCCACAGAATGGCATCCGGATGATCGTCGTACGTATTATAGGCGGTCCTTCTCGGCGAACCCAGCAGGCCGACGGTGTGCATCGAGCCCGACATGAAGAGCATGCCGACGCACCAGGTGATCGTCTGGATGATGCCCAGCTTGTTCAGACGGGGCGTGAGCACGCGGCCCGTAACGACCGGAATAAGCCAGTAGACGATGCCGAAGAAGGTGAGCGCGACGCTGGTGGCGACGGTCAGATGGAAGTGTCCGGTTACCCACAGCGTATTATGGACGACGGCGTTCATCTGGTTGCTCGCGTTAATCAATCCGCCCGCGCCGGCCGGAATGAAGACCAGCATGCCCATGAACGGCGCGAAGAAGCGCACGTCTTTCCACGGCAGCACCTTCACCCAGCCGAACAGCCCTTTCGTGCCCTTGGACCGTCCGTTCAGCTCGAAGGTGGCGAACAGCGAGAACGCGGTCATGAGCGACGGAATGACGACCATAAACGTCAGCACGACCTGGAGATACTTCCAGAAGTGGCTGATCCCCGGCTCCATGAGCTGATGGTGGAAGCCGACCGGAATCGAGAACAGCAGAAACAGCACGAACGACATGCGGGCCAGCGCGTCGCTGAATATTTTTCCGCCGATGATCTTCGGAATGATGACGTACCAGCACATGTAAGCTGGGAGCAGCCAGAAGTAAACCAGCGGATGGCCGAAAAACCAGAACAGCGTTCTGCTCAGCACAACGTTGATCGTCTCCACCCAGCCGAACGACCAGGGAATGAGCTGCACGACGACCTCGGCCGCAACGCCGAGCGTCGCGATCTGCCAGAGCAGCATCGTAATGACGGACATGTAGGCGAACAGCGGGGACAGCTTGCCCTGGTTCGTCTTTTTCCATTTTACGTATTGATAGAAAATACCGAACCCGCTCAGCCAGCTGCCGATGACGACGAGCGCAAGCGCGATGTAGAACCACGGAGAAGCTTTCATCGGCGCGTAGAACGTATACAGGACGCTCGCCTTGCCCAGCAAGATGACGACGACGCCGATCAGCGTACCGACGGACATAAGCAGGTAACCGATCCAGCCGAGCTTGCGCGTCAGCGGCAGCAGCCGGCCTCCCAGCGTCTGCGAGATGCCGGAGTAGAGAAATCCGACGATAAAGTAGGTCGTGAAAATCAGCGCCATCAGCACGCCGTGAGCCGTCAGAAGCTCGTAATAGCCGATATTCGCCGGAAGGGTGATCGTACCGCCCTTCACCATCCCCTGCAGCATGCCGGCGATGCCGCCGATCAACAGGGCCCCGAACGCGAACAGCACGTGGGCGATCACCAGCCGGCCGTCCTGGCGGTCGAAGGTCGAAAGTTTGGATTCAGTCATGGGCGCGGCCTCCTATTTCACCACTAGGGTGGTTTTCATCATTTCGTGGGCAATCCCGCAATACTCGTTGCAGAGAATCAAGTATTCGCCGGGCTTGTCGAATGTATGGGACACGTGGCTGACTTCTCCGGGCGTCACCATGACGTTAACGTTCGTTCCGGGAATTTCGAAGCCGTGAACGACGTCGGACGACGTAATCTCGAAATGAACGGTCGCTCCGACCGGAACCTCGAGCGGGATCGGATCGTAGCCGAAGGCGTAAGCGACCATGACCGCCTTGTACACGTTATCCCCGATTTTCGTAATTTGCGGCTTGTCGAACGGCGGCGTCTCGCTCACCTTCGTCGGATCGATGCGGTGAATGTGCTCGTTGGGCGGGGCGATGCCTCGTCCGAAGGTCATAATTCCCAGCACGAGCAGAAATACGACCAGCATGGACACCCCGACGGTCAGCCAAATTTTCTCCAGCCGATGCATGTGCATATTGTTTTCTTCCCCCTTCTAGTCGCGTGCGACGAACAGAATGAATACTCCGACCCAGGTAATGGCCAAGAACGCTCCCAGAAGCATGACGGAGGCGAAAGCTCCCTTAAGCGACTGCTCTTTCCGCTCCGGCTCCGCATGGCCTTCCTGCGGCTTCGATACCGATTGATCATCGCGCATCCCGATTCCTCCCGATTTCAAGTTGTCTTCATTTTAAGGACTTCCGGCATATCGAACTGTGATAATTGTCACTGGAACCCCAGGTATTGTGGACGATTTGTTACCGTTTTCGCGCATGAAAAAAGGCCGGTCCAGCGCGGCCGGAGTCCCGGCCGCCGAACGGATCGGCCCTTCAAGAGGCGTTATTGCACGATCAGCTTGCCGACCATGTCGTCGTGGCCCTTGCCGCAAAAGATCGAGCAAACAATTTTAAATTCCCCGGCTTTGTCGGCCACGAAGGTTACGGTGGCGTTGCCTTTGACTTCCTTGTCGTAGCCCTCGATTTTCAAGGCGTGGTTGCCTTGGCTGTTCTTCAGCGTGATGCTGACCTCGTCGCCTTGCTTCACGGTGATCTCGCCCGGATCGAACTTGAAGTTCGACGCTTCGATCGTAATCGCCTTCGCTTCGCCGCCGGCTGCCCCGGATTGCGCAGCGGCCGGGGACGGGCTCGACTCCTTCTTGTCTCCTCCGCCGCAGCCGGATGCGACCAACATCGCGGCCAACAACAACGCGCTTAAAGATACCCATTTTTTCATAATCGTATGGCTCCCTTCGACGGTAACGTCTCTTTTACAAGCTCATCATAATACCGGAAGGGAGCGGTCGAATGTGATTTGTGTCACAGCGTAACAATATTGACACAACCGGCGGTCAGAGTCTCCGGTAGCCCTGCGGCAGGTTGCCGCTGTCGCGGATCGCACGGATTTGCGCCAGAGTCAGGCGTTGATTCGTGGAAATCAGCGACTCCGCGTCGTTGTCTCCGATAATGTCGTCCAAGTCCCGGATGTTCGTGTTGCCGCGGAATACCCGGAACGTCCCCCGGAAATTCGGACGGGTAAACAAGACCAGCGTCGCGTTGGCGCTCGTGGAGAAAAACCTCAAGCTTTCGATGCCGCCCAGCCGCCTGTCCAGGTCGACAATGCCCAGATTCCCGCGGTAGATCGCGCTGCGTCCCCGATAATTCTCGTCCGTATAGACGGTCAGCCTCGGGTACGTCTGCAAGGGATTCACCGTGTTTGCCATGGTCGTCACCTCCTTCTCCCTCAATATATGAAGAAGGACGAGCAATGCTTGTACGAATCGACTTGGCGGTTCGCAGAGACGGCCGATGCGGAGCCGCCGGGGCGGGAGCGAAGATCGAACCGACCCTCAAGCGCCCATTTTGCCCGACCTCCGCACCAGAGGAAAACCCCTTTCATATGATAAAGTTGACTGTATCCCTATACCTTGTATTCACAACATTCCCGGGCAAGGAGGGGTGACAAACGTTGAAGAGCAGCGACCATAAAAGCAAATTCCTACTCACCAATCGGGAACGCGAAGTCTTCGAACTGCTGGTACAGGACAAGACGACCCGCGACATTGCGCAGCAGTTGTTTATCAGCGAGAAAACGGTCAGAAACCATATCTCGAATGTTATGCAGAAGCTGAATGTCAAAGGTCGTTCGCAAGCGGTTGTCGAGCTTATTAAGCTCGGGGAGCTAAAGATTTAAAGCAGCAGGTGCACCTTTCATTGCCGCTGATCGATCGGCGCGGGCCTTCTTTTCCGTTCCCATGGGAACGGAAGAGAGGGCTTTTTGATGTGCGCAAACGATGCTGTCAAAGCCAGAACCAAAAGAAACACCCCACAAATAACAAAAACAAGCAGCGCGGTTGCGAGCACTGCTTGTTTTAATCGGCAAGCTTGATTTTCATTGTCTCAAAGTCGACTTTGCATTTGGCCTTAACCATAAAATCAATCCCCAGTATCCCGTGAAAGCCATAAGACTCTTGTATGGAACCGAGCTGGATAGGAAAATCGTTCAAAGTCCTATTTTCAATTTGTAGTTCGGGAATCGTCTGTTCATAGCAAATTTCACTTGTTCCTCCTACTCCATACATTCGCCTGGCTCTGCCATTGATGAAATCAATGTAAATGCCAATCTGAGCAAGCCCATCAGTATCAAAAACTGTTGCGGCACAGCCAGTATCGAACAGGACATTTGGTAAAACAATGGAATGATTGTTGTGAGTTAAGGTCAAAGATACAATCGGCAATCCATGCTGGATATTTATCTTCATGAGTGGTGCCGCACGCCTGAAAAGAACTCTTCAACCACCTCTACATCGCTACGGCTTGTATGAAATACATAAAGTTCGCGTGCTGGATGCAGTTTGTGAAAATGCTTGTATCCGCTCCATGCCTCTTGCGGATTGTCGTAATCCTGTATAACCGCCATATCCTCCAATTGCCGCAAATGGTCATTAGAGCTTGCCTTTATCGCCTCAACTAATACGAAACGACTCGGATGCAGTTCGGTAATCTCTCCCCATTTCATCGGCTTCACCTCGCTTGAATTGTGGTCTTCCTATTATAACATACTGGTTTTGATATGGTGGTAGCGAGTGTGGGGATTACAAGTATATGGTACAATTTGGGCGATGTATACCTTTAATGTCGGAGGTGTCCTGATGCCAAAGCCTTTAACCGAGAATGAAGTCAACCGATTAACTAAACTATTAGATGATAGAAAACGCACCTTTCTTGAAGACTATGTGAAACAAAGCAAGAAAAGCCGATGGTTGGAGCAGTTAGCTCGGAAAAAGGGCATTGTACTTCAGGATAATATGTCTACGACTGATATATGGAGCAAAATAAATGATTGGGAGCTAAAAGAGATTCTAGATGGTGGATATGGAGAACGTCCGTATCGATGTGAATGTGGTATGCCGCTTCGTTTCTGTTACGTTGTTCATCATCGTCAGGAGAATAAAACCTACAGACTGGGTGAGACCTGCTTAACAAATTATACGATGCTATCTCCCGATCTCATCAAGGACATTACGAACGGATTCCATACCATTGATCTTGAACGCGATAATATTCTGTTGAAGTTTGAGCGTGGGTGGGCGATGCCTGAGCATTATGACATTCTTCCTCTACCCGAGTTTATTACGCAACAGATTGAGGTCGGACTTCCTCTGTCCACCAAACAATTGGATAAAATCGAGCAGCAATTTAAGCAAGAGTTACAGCGCAGACGAAGAGAACAGGAAATGGCTAGATTAGCACGAATAAGAGAACAACGATTTAAGGTGGCATCAATGCCGCGTCACGCATCTGGTTCCCCGATTGAATCGCCTGAGAAGATTACATACGAAATCGTACTATCCAGGCACTTGGATCAATTAAAGCAAATACGGGAAAATGAGGTTAAACTTAATAGTCCTCAAATGCAAACGAAATGGCACAACATTCAACAAATGATTAAGGACTTAAAAGGTGGACTAGCGTTCGATTACTCAAAATTCCTTATTCAGATGTTCGAGTTGTTGTATCATTTAGGTTTATATTGAGAGTTAAAATAAAACTTTTTAGAATGATTGAATCCACTTGCCATTCATTATTAAGTGAACTAGGGAAAGAAATATTTAATAAATAAGATGATGGGACTGAGATCAGTTGGCTTGTATAAATTGTAAAGTTTCTTATGCAAAAGAGTCTTTAATATCGGACTCCGATAAACACGTGTGTGTTAATTGTTCATTAATAAAAAAACTGATTGAACACTTTGTTCCGAAATCGCATCTTCTGTACCTAGAAGATCTGTATAAAAAATTTCTTGGAATATGTCCTGTGTTTGATGGTGATAACCTAATCGCTGCAAACCCTTCTAAGATAGATTTAAGTGGATATGATGAAGAAGCAATTATAAAGGGACTAACGAGTTCGCTAAGTTTAAACGATACACAATATACAAACAGTATAGAGATTACAACGGTCTGTAACTCATTGATGGGTCATCTACTAGATAATGTTAAAGAATTAATCAGTAGTAATCCTAAGGGATATTTATTGTCAATAATGAATGCAATATAACATGCATATTACTATGTCTGCCGTTGGTTGGCTCAATCATGGCGAAGGATTATTTAATATTGAAGATATTGCTGATGAATTTAGTCGAATGGTTGTTCGCAGTTTAAGTTTACAGAAGATGATCGGTGTTAAGTTCAATAGTATATATAAAGAATGGGAAAATGTTCTGGCTTTTGATAAACAAGCATTTCAATATGGCATTGAAATAATAAATTACTACTCGAAGAAAGTTCCTGATTCTAATGCTCCTATAAATCCGATTAAATTTGGGCAACTTATTGCTACTATTCGAGCAATTTTTCATATATTACACATGCGAGATATAGCGTGTGATGGTATTTTAAGCGACAAGAAATTATTTATTGACGCTGATGGATTCCTAGGGGTGAATCATAAAATTGATCATGATTCATTTTCTAATTCCTATGTCGAAACATTGGTTAATAGAAGAACTTCAGCAGTTGTTGACTCGATAGCTGTACAGTTTAATAAAGTTTGTCAAACTTACGTAGGGGTGGAATTTGATGATTTTCCTAAACTCGCTGATTTAGTAATAAAATCATATACAAATTCAAATGAATTTCTCATTGGAAGTATTTCCTTTTTCAAGATGCTAATAGTGGATTTGTTGAGTATATCAGACGAGAATGCCGAACGATTACTATCTGTTTTTTTGAATGAACACGATAAGATCGATTTTGCAATTTCTACTGCTGATAGAGAATATCGACTGCTAAGAAAATGTCTCATCTTAATAAGAGATGATATCATTGCTTGTCCAGTAAGTCTGTTTTCATATTCATCTATGGCTTTTTATTTGGATATTATTGATAATTCTCTGCCTGACTCGCCATTTAAACGTGATTTGTTTAAAATTACATCTCAGATTCATGAACAGTTTGAAACTGATATCGCTCAATTATTGCGAGAAACCTTTGAAGGAGCAGTTATTAAAAACAATATAAAAAAAGAGAACGAAATCCCATTACTTATTGGTAAAGGATACGTGGTATTGTCAGGTCAAATTGATGTACTTGCATTTATTCACGGGAAATTATTTGTTGTAGAATGCAAAGACAATCCATTTAAGTATAATGCGAAGGCAGTTGGTAATGAGCTAAACAAATTTCGTAAAGTAAGTAAAGGGTCTTATCAATACAAACTTAAAAATAAAATACAAGACATTATTGATAATTGGGAATCGGTGATGAATTATCTTGGAGTCACTGATCCAAACACTGTAGCCAAGCATGAACCGCAGGGTCTTTTTGTTATTGATTCTTTCTCGGCTGCTCAACTTGAATCTGATTTGCCTTACCCAGTAATCACTTTTGCTGATTTATCAAGATTCATTCAGGAGAGTATTAACTAAATCTTCGGGTGTGTTTCAAAACACATCTCCAATGTTATGCAGAAGCTGAATGTCAAAGGTCGTTCGCAAGCGGTTGTCGAGCTTATTAAGCTCGGGGAGCTAAAGATTTAAAGCAGCAGGTGCACCTTTCATTGCCGCTGATCGATCGGCGCGGGCCTTCTTTTCCGTTCCCTTGGGAACGGAGGAGAGGGCTTTTTGATTTAATGGCTATTCGGAAAATCGTGTTGAATAATGGCAAGCCAAATGAACGAGATTGACAAGCGACCATACGACAAGCCAAATGATTGCGGATGACAGGGTCGTCCAGATGCCGAACCAAGGCAGCACGCGTCCTCCGCCGACAAAAGTCACCAACGGGGACAGGGACAGAAGAATCAGGATCGGGATCAGCCTTGCGACCGTTATCAGAATCAATTTGCCGATCGTCAGGCTTTTGCTTCTCCGACGGATGCGAAAATAGGCATACACGCCCCACACGAGCGTAGCGAGGATCAGCGCAATCATGATCGTTTCCAGGTTTCGGCCGTTAAGAAAAGAGGTTTCGGGCTTCTCCCCCCTCATAATAGCCGCGATTCCATCAATAAAAGCCGAGTAATTCACAAAAGCGTTTAAACCGGAATTAAACATCACCGCGATACCCATCCGCTCGTCCAAATAAACCGTTTCTTCCGACTTGTACGTCCAGAAAATGCCGCCGTGGGAAATCGTTCGGCCGCCGGATTCGTCTTGCTCTGCCAGCCAGCCCATGCCGTACGGACCGATGGCTCCGGCTGCATGATATTGCTTTAACAGCTCGGGAGAAAGGAGCCGATCGTCATACTGGGCAAGCATCCACAAGGACATGTCCTCCGCGGTTGAAATTATGCCGGCGGGACCGTCAATGAACCACAGCGGTTCCGATCGGCCTACGGGACGTCCCAAACTCAAGTAATGTCCCAGCGGAATCGTTTCATTTTCGTCGATTTGCTGCGTCGTGCTGACACTGAAAGTATGGTTCATTCCTAGCGGTTCGAAAATATGGCGATTCAGGTAATCTGAAAAGCGCTCTCCGCTGACGCTTTCCACGAGGTTCGCCAGCAGCGCGTAATTGGGATTATGGTAGCTGTAGGCCGTTCCGGGACGATGGGCAAGCTGCGCCTCGGTTAACAACCGATTCGTTTCATGCAGGGATTGGAATTGAGGAGTCCTCGTCATATCGGGATTTATTTTGTCATTGAGACCGCTGGTCTGATTTAATAAATGACGGACCGTGATATCACGAACGCGGGAGTCCCGTGGAGCAAGCTCGGGAAAATAGGAAGCGTAAGCCGCATCCAGATCAATCCTGCCGTTATCCGCCAGTTGCAGAACGGCCAATGCGGTAAAGGACTTGCTTAATGAAGCAATGGGAAAAGGGGTGTTGCCCCTAACGCTTTGGCCATCTGCGAATGTTCCGTAGCCTTTGGCGTAGAAGACCTCCTCTTTATTGACAATTGCCAGCGACGCAGCCTTGATGTGATTGGCCTTCATGCTCCGATTCATATATTCGTCGATATCCCGCAGAACTTCGGTCTTGTCTCGGGCTTCCGCGGCGGACCCGGGGGTCGTCCATACGGAACATAACAACAGTAAGCAGCCGATTGCGATATACATTCTTTTTTTCCGATTAGCATCATAGCACTCCTTGAATTCAAGATAAGGAAATGCTATCAGATCATTTTCAACTATTTATCAACTTGCGTCCCAAAACTTGTCGTCACGCTTCCGCCGCCGCGTGGCGCGTTTTCGATCAGTAGGCTCCCTCCATGCTTTTCGCAAAACACCTTGCAAATGTAGAGGCCAAGCCCGCGATGTTCGGTCGCATCCCACACCTCGCCGCGGTAAAAAGGAAGCACGGCCTTGCGCAGGGCTTCATCCGAGAAGCCGGGCCCGTCGTCCGAGACGGTAATGTTCATAACTCCTTCCCGAATGTCATAACGAGCGTTCACTTGGCTGGCTGCGTATCGCATCCCGTTGGCCACCACGTTCTCGAAAATTTGAATGACGATATGAGGATCAACGTTTATTGCGGTATTATCATATTCCAGGGAAGAGTCGAAGCGTTTGCCAAACTGCCTTGCGATTTGCTCGGCACTGTCGTTCAGCACAGCCGTCAACGAGATCGCGTCCATCGACTGGCGACGCACCGGGACATCCTCCAGCTTCTGAATCGAGTTCATGGCATCCGCATAGCTCTCCAGACGAACGATATGAAGGCTCATGGTATGAACCAGGTCCAGCACCTTTTCTTCCGACAATTTTTTCTCGGGCAGATAGGCGGCGAGAAGCTCGGCGTTTCCTTTCAACACCGACAGCGGCGTTCTCAGATCGTGGGCGAAAATCGCATTGAGCTGCTTGCGCTCCTCAACCGATCGCCAGAGCGTCTTTATGTTTTTCTCCAATTGCGAGCGCATGTTTTCAAATGCCGCGACCAGCTCCCCCATCTCGTCCCGGCTGTCGTAGGTGAGGCGGAAGCCCAGATCGTTGGCCGAAATGTTCTCGGATGCTCGCTTTAATAGCTCCAGCGGACGTTTTAGTTTCCATCTGTAAAATAGAACGGCCATGATGACAATTCCAGCGGCCACGGTCAGCAGCACCGCCGCGACAAGGGAGGGCAGCACCCAATTCGTTTCTCCGAAACGCTGCCGCAGGTTCTCCGCCCAGGCGAACTCCACGGTTATGACGGCCAGCACGGCAATGAGCGTAATTACGCATAACAGAATAAAAGATTGCAGTAAGGTAAACCGCTTCAGCAGCAGCCCATTTAGGAGCTTGGCCATTTGTATCCGACTCCCCAGACGGTCTCGATTCGATTATCGCAGCCGTATTCCTTTAATTTGGAACGAATTCGCCGGATATGCTCCGCGATCACGCTGCTGTCGCCTTCATCCTCCAAGCCCCAAATATTTTCGTACATGCGTTCCTTTTCGAACACCATGCCGGGATGCGCGGATAACAATTCGATAATGTCGAACTCTTTTTTGGCCAATGGAATTCGCTTATCCCGGTAGTAAAGCTCCCGGGCCGTATAGTCAATGACCAGATCATCGTTAAACCTCACCGAGGATTTGGTTTGGATTCGCCGTTCCCTGCGCAAATGCGCTTCGACCCTGGCCCCCAGCTCGCGAATGCTGAAAGGTTTCAGGATATAGTCATCGCCTCCGGCCCGAAATCCGGCTATTTTGTCGGCATCTTCGATTCGAGCCGTTAAAAACAAGATCGGACAAGAAACGAAGTCCCGGATTTTCTCGCATAATTGAAGGCCGTTCTGCTCGGGCATGTTGATATCCAGCAAAACGAGATCGGGTTGTTGTTCCACTTTCCGCAGCGCCTCCCGGCTGTCCCCTGCCGTTATGACGGCATGCCCGTTGATTTCAAAATAATCGGTCAGCAGCTTTCGAAGATCCGCTTCATCGTCCACAATCAGTATTTTAGGCATCCATGCTCCTTCTGCCGTATCCGAATTTGAGTGTCTCAATCGGCGATAGCAATTTCAAGCTTTTTCATATCGATGATTGCTCCATTTGCCACCAGAAAGTCCGTACCGAGAATGCCGTTCATGTCCATACCATAGTCCATCGCGCCAATTTGAATCGTGAACTGCGGCATGAAGACGTCACCTAATTTCAAACTGTGGATCTTCTTCTCGTAGAGGAACTCTTCGCCGCCCGAACTCCCGTCCATGCCGTCGTCTCAATATCCAAAAGATCGCGGGATGTATGCACAACGTACAACTCTCGCTGCTTGTCCTCGTTCGTTATATCAATCATCCTTATTATAACAAAGGCCGTTCCGCTTGCGTAGGCAGAAGCGGCCAGACCTGCTGCGAGAGGACGCCAAAAGTTGCAGCGCCGCAAGGGATAAACCGAGTGTGCTTCAAAACCCATTACATTTGAAATAGGGTTTCTGAACATTTGCAAGCGCAAAGAGACTGACCTCTAAAGAGAATGCCCCCTAAGTAAGGTGCGCAAGAGGATCTATGGAAAAGAAAAAAGGGGCCCTCCCGCAAGCCAATTGCTCGAAAAAAAGCAACTGGAATCGCTTGTGGGACAGCCCCATCGCCAACGGGCGGGATTAACGCGACCGAGTACCGGACCGTTCCGGGAAAATCCGGTCGACGAGGGCGTTGAATTCGGTCACGAAGCCTTGGATCGGATGACCGGCTTTGACGTCGTTGGCGTAGCCCTCCATACGGCCGATAAAATCGGGGTTGGCGGATACGTAGACGTTCTCCACCGCAGGGGAGAGCGACTTGACCTGGTCCGCGATTTTGTCTTTCACAGCGTCGTTCAGCGCCGTATGTCCGGTGTTCGCGCGGTCGTCTTCCTTCACCGCTACATAGGCATTCTTATCCGTCAGCATCACGTAGGCCGAATCGATTCCCGGCATGGCCGAAATTTTGTTGGCGATCCGGTCGCTCGTCTCCATACGCGTATTGCCGTGCAGGCCGACGACATTGTTGTTCATGCGCTGATGGCCGTTGAAGCGGTTCTGTTCGTTGGCTTCATCGTTCGCAAAACGCCTCATCGGCGGACGCATGCCGTATTCGTCGGCGCCGTAGCCGCGGGCGACGTTGTTTTGGCGGACGGCGTTGTTGCGAATGTTTTTATTGCCCAAGTCGCCGGTTTTGTTCATGCATCCCGACAGCGCGATTGCGGATGAAAATAATACGGTCGTTGCGAGCATAATCCCTTTACGCATGACAATCTGGCCTCCTTCTTCTTGATCGAACGCTAAGCGTTCAGCCAAATCATAGGATGCGCCCGGGATTATGCAATTATTCCGCCGCTCATCCGGTTTCCTCCCTTGACAACGGGTAATATCAAAAGTAAGATGATTTTATTAATACCTGGTGCTAATACTTAATACCAAAATAGAAGCGGAGGAATGAGCCGATGATTTCCGCAACGAAACAGCCGTTTCAGTCAAGAGCCCGCCTTTCGGCGATCGGAAGCTATGTGCCTGACGGAAAAATAACGAATGCCGATTTGGAAAAAATGGTGGTCACGGACAACGAGTGGATCGTCAGAAGAACAGGGATCGAGCTGCGTCATCAGGCCGCGCCCGAGCAGACGACAAGCGATCTGGCCATCGCCGCGGCCCGCGACCTGCTCAGCCGCTTCCCCGCGGTTGACGCGTCGCGGATCGACGGCATTATCGTCGCCACGACGACGCCCGAAATGCCCTTTCCTTCCGTCGCTTCCAAGGTTCAGCAAGCCGTCGGCGCGGCGCGCTGTCTTGCGGTCGACGTCAGCGCCGCATGCGCCGGCTTCGTATCCGCTCTGCAGATGGCCAACGGCCTTATTCTGAGCGGCGCCTATCGCTCCGTCCTCGTCATCGGAGCCGAGACGCTGACGAAAATTACCGACTACACGGACCGCTCCACGTGTATTCTGTTCGGCGACGGCGCGGGAGCGGTGCTCGTGGAAGCGAGCGATTCGGGAGCTTTCCTGGCCTCCAACGCGTCAACGGACGGCTCGGGCGGCATGCAGGTGTATTGCATTCCGAACGAAAAAATCGTCCAAAACGGACGAGAGGTATACAAGTGGGCATTATCGACCGTCCCGGACGGCGTACGCCATCTTCTCGGCCAAGCCGGTATGACCGTCGGAGAGCTGGATTGGTTTGTCCCGCACAGCGCCAACCTGCGCATGATCGAAGCGATTTGCGAAAGGCTGGGACTGCCCGAAGACAAGGCGCTGCAAAGCGTCGTCCATAACGGCAACACGTCGGCCGCCACGATTCCGCTGGCGCTCGACGCCGCCTACAAGGAAGGCAAGCTCCAATCGGGGCAGCTCGCGGCGCTGTACGGCTTCGGCTCCGGCCTGACCCAATCGGGCCTGCTGCTCAGATGGACGATCTGATGCCGCCGCGCATGGCGAACGGAGCGGCCCAGGTACCTTCTTCAGCTTCCGCCGAATAAGCGGGACAATCCTTCGTCCAACGATATCGACGGCCTCCAAGCCAGCGCCGCTTCCGCTTTGCGGGACGACAGCCTGCTGCACCTGACGTCGCCGCTTCGCGCCGGCTCGTAGATCCGGCCGCACGAAGCGGCGGCCAACCGTTCGCAGCGGTCCGCCAGCCCGTTGATCGAGGTGGCGATTCCCGTTCCGATATTAAACGCCTCCCCGTCTCCCCGGTCAATCGCGGCGAGATTCGCCTTGACCACGTCGTCCACATGAACGAAATCCCGGCTTTGCTCGCCGTCGCCATGCACGACCAAGGGCAGCCCGTTGGCAATTCTCTCCATGAAGCATGCGACGACTCCGCCTTCGCCGCGGGCTGCTTGTCCCGGACCGTATACATTGGCGTAGCGCAAAATCGTATAGGGGATCCCCCACCATTTTTCGGCGAAGCCGATATACTGCTCGGCGACCCACTTCGAGAGCCCGTAGGGCGCGCTCGGTCTCTTCGGGCTCGACTCCCCGAGCGGCCGGCTGCGGGAAGAGTCCCCGTACACGCCCGACGTCGACGAGAACACCAGCTTGCTTCCCGCCTCCCTGCAGCCCTCCAGCACCCGCAGCGTACCGACGATGTTGCTTCGTCCATCGTCGGCCGGGAACTTGACGGAGCTGCCCATTCCGACCTGCGCCGCCAGATGAAAAACGACTCGGGGCCGGACGCTCGCAATCAGCTCGGCCGTTCCGGCGTCTTCCGCGCGAAGCCGATGAATCTCGACCCCGGCGGGCAGCCTCCCCGCGTCGCCGGTGCTCAGATCGTCGATCACGATCGCTTCGTCCCCCCGTTCCAATAGCGCGCGGACCAGACGACTCCCGATAAATCCCGCTCCTCCAGTCACGACGATACGCATCGGTTTCAGTCCTTTGCCTTTTTCCTCCATTTTATGTAGACAACCCGTCCCCCGCTTGGACAGCCGCAGGAAAATAGGCGCACGGACACGGTTCAAGCGTCGTGACGGCGGACGCCCTGTCCACATACGATAGAGCATCCGCTTTGCTTATCACGCGTGAAGGATGGAGGCTGCCATGACGTACGATCCTTTTCCGCTCGTGAGCGTCGTTATTCCGTTCTACAATTGCCCGTACATCGACCAGTCGGTCGCGAGCGTACTGAACCAGACGTATCCCAACATCGAGATTATCGTGATCGACGACGGATCGACGCTGCACCAGCACAAGCTCGACCCGTTTCGTTCCCGCATCCGTTATGTCGGCAAAGCCAACGGGGGCACGGGCAGCGCGCTGAATTACGGCCTTCGCGCCGCTACCGGCAAATATATCGCCTGGCAGAGCTCCGACGATCTCATGTACCCGCACAAAATCGCCCGCCAGGTCGCGTTTATGGAGGAGCATCAAGCTCCGATCAGCTGCACCGACTTCCATCTCATCAACGAGTACAACGAGATTACGATGAGCGCGCTCGCCGTCAAATTTCCCAGTCTCAAGAAGCTGATCGAAGCGCTGTTCACCTTCTGTCCGATCAACGGCTCGACCGTCATGATGCATCGTTCCATTCCCGAGAGAATCGGTTATTTTAACGAGGCGCTCGCATGCACGCAGGACTATGAATACTGGCTGAGGGTTCATCTGGCCAGAATCGACTTTTATTTTATCAACGAGGTGCTTACTTTGTATCGATGGCATGAAGGCATGGGATCGGTGCAGAAAAAGGCCATCGTCGATTACGAATTCAATTCCGTGCGCGACCAGTATGCGCCGCAGCTGCATGCGCTGCTGAACGTGCTGTAACGGAGCTTCCGACGGTATTCAACCTGCGGGGAGGGAAGCGGCTTTGAAGGTTCTGTTCGTATTTATCGTGCCCAGCGGCGGGGTAAACACCTTGAATCGGTTAAGGTATCGAGCCCTGCTTCCTGCGGGGATTTACAGCCATTTCCTATACTTCCGGGAAGGCAGCGGCTCCTCCGACTTCGCTCCCGGAACGCCCGTATTCTACGCTTCGGAGCCGCCCGCCATCCAACATATTCTGGAGTTCTACTCGTTCGATTTCATCGTCGTCACTTCTTTTTTCCTGCAGTTGGCGCTTTTCCGCCAGATCGGCTTCCGGAAGCCGGTTATTTATGAAATCCAGGGCTTCGGAACGCCAGAGCACGCCAGGCGCAACTTGACGGAAGCGCGTCCTTACGTGAACGAATACGCCGACGCCGTTTTATATCCGGGCACTCCGGCGATCGGTTCGCTGCTGGGGGAGCTTTATCCCCGCATCCCCCGATTTTCGTTCGCGAATCCGTTCGATCCCCGTCTCTACGACAGAAGCCTTTTCGCTTATCCTCCGGCCGCTCCTCTGAATTATCCGCCGCTAGCGTGGATCGGCAGGCTGGAGGACAACAAAAACTGGCGCGACTTCCTGCTCGTCGGAGCCGAAACGATCAAGCGAATGCCGGGCGTTCGGCTGTGGATGTTCAGCGATCCGGATTTGGCCGAACCCGGCGAAGCCGATCAATTGGCGCAGTGGACGCTCAGGCTCGGACTCGGCCGCCATATCCTCCATCACTCTAAAGTCCCGAACGCGCAAATGCCCTATTACTACGATCTGATCGCCTCTTCGGGAGGCGTCGTCTGCATGACCTCCAAATCCGAGGGCGCTCCCTACGTGGCGCTGGAGGCTCTAAGCTCCGGCTGTCCGGTCGTCACCTCCAATTCCGACGGCGTAAGCTCGGCGATTCTGGATGGAGCGACGGGTTTGTATTACTCCCACGGGGATATCAACGGAGCGGCCGATCGTGTCATTCGGCTGATGACGGACCGCAAGCTGAGAAAATCTCTCGCCGAAGCGGGAAAAAAACATGTTCGGAGTGAATTTTCGATGGAAAAATACGCGGCACAATTTTCAGGCATGCTCTCGGCCGTCGGTGCGAGACCATGCTGACGAGCATCGTGATTCTGACGTTAAACAATCTCGACCAGACGATGCGCTGTCTGCACAGCATTCGGGTCTTTACGAACAGCCCTTACGAGCTGATCTTCGTCGACAACGGCTCGACCGACGGGACGACGGCCTGGCTGGCGCAGCAGCCCGACGTCAAGCTGATCGCCAACGGCGCGAACCGGGGGTTCGCCGCCGCCTGCAACCAGGGGGCGGCGGCGTCCGGAGGGGATCATATTTTACTGCTGAACAACGATACGATCGTCTCCCACAACTGGCTGACCGTTCTGCTGCAATGCCTGCACGCCGACGAGCGGGTCGGCATCGTCGGGCCGAAGTCGAATTTCGTCCTCCCCCTGCAGAAAATTCCGGCGGACGTCGGCAGCGAAGGACAGTACCATCTGTTCGCGCAAAGCTATAACCGGCATAATCCGGCCCTGTGGCAGGATCTGGCCGCGCTCAGCGGCTTCTGCATGCTGCTGAGGCGGAGCACCTGGGAGCGTCTCGGGGGCTTCGACGAGGCGTTCGGCGTCGGAGGCTACGAGGATATCGATCTCGGCTACCGGACGCTGAAGGCGGGATTGTTCCTGCGCCTTGCCGGTGATGCGTTCGTCTACCACGAAGGCAACCGCAGCTTCAATTCCAATGCCATCGATATGTACGGCGTGGCCGCGATCAACCGCCGCCTGTTCATTCGCAAGTGGGGCTTTAATCCGGAAAGGCTGATCCTCGTCCACGATCCCGCGTTCCTGCCCGACCGTTACGCTTCGCCCCATCCCCATCACGCCCCGCAAGCGCCGGAGGTGCCGAGCGGCTGGTACGGCATGGGCGAGGACGGCTGCGTCTATCGCATCGAACGCGGGCATAAGCGGCCGATCCACGCTTACGACACGTTCTGCCGGTTCAATCTCAGCTACGACCGTGTCGGGCGATGCGGCTCCGAGCTGCTGGCCGGCTTGCCGACCGGTCATCCGCTCGACGCCGGCAGCTTCCCTCACGGCTATCCCGACGTGTTTGTCGCGCGGGACCCGGGAGGCGGACTGTACAGCGTCTGCCACGGAATCCGCTACCCGATCGAGAGCGAAGCCGCGATGGTCGCGATCGGCCTGCGGCCGGAGGACGCCATCCCGCTCGGCTACGAACTGATCTGGAGCTTTGGGGACGGCTGGCCGCTGCGGGGGAACGTCTGGGAAAACTTTGAATTGCACGACTACGTCCTCTACCGCGGACCGAACGGCGGCCTGTACTACAGCGAAGGCCAGCGATTGCGCCCACTCGTTTGGGAGGAGACGCTGGCCCGTTTCGGCTGGAACAAGGACCGGGCCGTATTCATTGCTCCCGAACTGTTCCACCGCGCGCCGGTCGGATTTCCGCTTCATTAAGTTCGCAAGAGGGGCTGTCCCATAAGTAAAAAGAGTCGTACAAAACGATAATCGATAGAGAATGTTGTCGTGCATGTATCTTCTTACGATGCTATACGATCCTGAAATCTGAAAAGGTAAACCCGTTAAGCGGTGATTACAGGACCGTATGAGGCAGTCTCCAGAAGATACATGCACTTTTTTCTTAATCGATCATCTTGTACGACCTTACTTGCGGGACAGCCCCTTCGCTTACGTTCCCCTTTCCAGCGTCGCGAGCATGCTCTGAAGCCTGGGTACATACAGCCTCCGCAAGCTCTCCAGCTCCCGCTCGATCGCCGGACCGTGCTTGACGGTGCCCATCGCGGCATGTACGCGATAATCCGTCAGCGGCTCGGGCAGATAGCCGATCGGATAGCCGGAGAGAACGATTCTGAACCACAGCTCATAGTCGTGCGTATAGGGAAGGCGCTCGTTAAAGCCTCCCATCCGGTCAAACAGCGTCCGGGTCATCATCACCGTGCAGCCGTTCACCGTATTGCTGAGCAGCAGCGACCGGTAAAACTGCAGCATCGACCCGGCCGGAAGCACGACGGGGTTCTTCTCGGCGATTCCCTCCCCGTTCATGCGCCGGAACGCCGTATGGCTGATCGAGCAGCCGCTTTGCAGCATAAAGCGAACCTGCTTCTCCACCTTCTCCGGATGAAAACGATCATCCGAGCTTAGCCATGCCGCGTATTGTCCCGCGGCCAGGCGGAAGCCCGCATTCAGCGCGCCGGCCGTTCCCCGGTTCGGCTGATGAACGACTCGCGCGCGTCCGGTCCTCTCGAGCCGGTACAGCTCCTCCGTCTCCCGCTTGGAGCCGTCGTTCACGACAATAACTTCAAGCGGACGATAGGTTTGCGAAAGCGCGCTCTCTATCGCCTCTTGAAGATACGGATCGTTATAAAAAGGAATGACAATCGTAACGAGCGGATTCACGGACTGGCGAATGGGGTCCCTCCCCTTTCCCGGCGTCTCTGCTCCCGTTCTCCCTCCAGCGCGTCAAGGATCGATTGACGGAACGTCCGCCGCGGACGCCAGCCCAGCGCGCGGATCGGCGAACAGTCCCTCGGCTGCGGAGACGGCGCCGCGGCCTTGTCTCCGATCTCCCACGCCAGCTCCGTCCCCGCCAACTCGTCGAACGCGCTCTTGACCTCGGCCAGCGTCAGGAAGCGGCCCGACTCGATCGCATAGCTCCTGCCCGGCTCGCCTTCGTTCAGCACCCGTTCGTATGCCTCCACCGCATCCCGAACGTCCATAAAATCCCGCGCTTCGCGAAGCGACGACAGCCGGAACGGCTCCGCCGCGCCGCCGGCTTCCTCCGCGGAGACCGCCCAGCGGACGATCTTCCCGCACAGTCCGCCGCTGCTGCCCGGACCGATCAGATTGGAGGGCTCGGCGATCATGACCGGCAGCCCGTACCAGCGATGCCACGCCTTGGCGGCGGCCGTCTGAAGCGTCTTGCTGAAGCCGTAAGGATGCGCGGCTTCCGACAGTGCCGCTTCGTCCGTCCGCAGCATCGATCCGGCGACCAGCACCCGGCAGCCTCCGAGCGCCAGCGCTCCGTCCAGCACGTACGCGGTCGACATCAGATTGGCGGCCAGCGTCGCGGACGGCGATTTCCAGGAGAAGTCGACCGCGTTGCGTCCCGCCAGATGCAGCACCGCATCCGGCTTCAACCGCCGCATCATCGCGGCGACCGCATCCCCGTCCGTCAGCTCGCAGCACTCCGTGCGCGCCGGCTCAAGGCCGGCCGCCTTCGCGCTGCGGGGAGATACCGCGGCGGCGACCTCCCACCCGGAGGCGGCGAACCTGCGACAGGCATGGCGGCCCGTAAACCCCGCCGCTCCGGTAATAAGTATTCTGCCGGTCGTCATGGCGAAGACATCCAACTGTGAAGCTCCTCCAGCATCTCCGCGTAACGGGGCGGACGATAGTCGAAATCGCTCCTCGTCGCCGCAAGCGTCCGGTCAATCACCGGTTCGTCCGCGGGGACGACCGTCACGTTCCTCTTGTCGAACCGCTCCTGCATCAGAAGCAGCAGCTCGTGCTTGGATACCGTTTCGGGAGCCGTCAGATGCACCAGACCGCCGACTTCGGGCCTTCGGATCAGCCACGCGATCGCCTTGGCCAGCTCCAGCGTCGTCACCCCGTTCCACAGCACGCTGCGGTAGCCTCTCACTTCTCCTTCGCACGACAAAAACCATTTCATCAGACCGATGCCCGAAGGCTTGTCGTCCGGACCGATAATGGACGTGCGAATCGTGACGTGGCTTCGATCCCGCACCTCTCCCAGCGCCTTGCTTCTCGCGTAGACGGTTGTCCCGTCCGGTTCGTCCGTCTCCGCGTACCGCCCGCGCTCCCCGGAGAACACGCAATCCGAGCTGATATGCACCAGTCTGGCTCCGTACCGATCGCCCAGATGGCGCAGCCAGTGCGGCAGCAATCCGTTCACTCTGTAGGCGTCCAACGGACGGTCCTCCGCATGATGGTTCAAAATTCCGACGGCGTTCACGATGATATCCGGTCCGCATGCGCGGACCAAATCTTCCACCGCTTCGAAGGAGCGGACATCGAGCTCCCGAACCTGAAGGCCGTCCAGCGCCTTCAAGGTTCGATTCGAGACAGACCGGCTTCTGACCGCGACGACCACATCGGCGTCCGTCCCGGTCTTCAAATAGGAAGCGACCATATGACCCGCCATTCCGTACCCGCCCAGAAGCAGGATTTTCACGAGAGAAAACCTCCCCGCTGCAGCATCTCGCGAATTTGCTGCTTATCCATAAGCGATTGACTCGAAGAGAAGCTGTCGAAATCGACCGGATCGCAGGCCTCGTAATGCGCCCGGAGCCCGGGAATGTCCAGCGTCGGCAAAATAACGAGATACTGATCGTCGTAGACGACCGTATTCAAGCTTTCGTATTCCGTCAGCAAAATCTCGTGGATTTTCTCGCCGGGACGAATGCCGGATTCCACCATTTCCACCTTCCGCCCGAGCGCGTCCATCAGCACCTCCGCCAAATCGATAATCCGGCAGGTCGGCATCGTCATCACGAAAATTTCCCCGCCGATGCTCTTCGCCGTCGCCTTGAACAGCAGCCGGATCGCGTCTTCCAGCGTCATGAAAAACCGCGTCATTTTACGATCCGTCAGACGGAGCTGGCCCTTGTGCTTGATCTGGTCCATAAACAGGTGGACGACGCTGCCGTTCGTGCCGAGCACGTTGCCGCCGCGGACGCAGACGAATTTCGTGTCGCTGCGCAGCAGGTTGGCGTAGACGATCAGCTTCTCTCCGATCGCTTTCGTCATGCCGTAGAAGTTCGACGGATTGGCCGCCTTGTCGGTGGAAATGTTGATCACCCGTTCCACCTTGTTCTCGATGGCCGCCTCGATAACGTTCTGCGTGCCGAGTACGTTAGTCTTCAACGCCTCGTAAGGCTGGTCCTCGCATACCGGCACATGCTTGAGCGCGGCCAGATGAAACAACAGATCCACGCCCTTGCAGGCGTTGGAGAGCGCCTCCCGATCGCGCACGTCCCCGATCCGGAACGTCAGCCGCGGATCCTCGAACGCCCGGCTCATCGCCACCTGGCTCGATTCGCTGCGCGAGTACACGATCACTTCCGCCGGCTCCATCGGCAGCAGCTGCCTTATCAATTCGTACCCCCAGGAACCGGTTCCTCCGGTGACCAGGATACGCCGATCTTTAAACATCCCTTTTCCCTCCAAGCACAAATTTTGCCACTTTGTCCGAGACGTTCGTATCCAGGTAACCTTCGGGGCACTGCCAGGCATCGCGCAGATGGAGCATGACCCGGGCCGCCGAGCGGATGGCGTCGGGATGCAGCCCCGCCACGACGTTGCTTCCGCAGTCTACCGTCTCCGGTCTCTCCGTCGTCCGGCGGACGGTCACGGTCGGCACTCCGAAAATGCAGCATTCCTCCTGAACGGTTCCGCTGTCCGTAAGGACGAGAAGCGCGTTTTTCTCCAAATGAACGAAATCGAAAAAGCCGAAAGGCTCGTGAAAAACGACAAGCGGATGAACGGAAGCGAGCAGCTCCTCGGACAGTCTGGATCTCGTCCGGGGATGGAGGCTGCAGACGAGCGGAAGCCCATGCTCCTCGGCCGTACGGCTCAAGCCTTGCATAATTCCGCGCAGCGTCTCCGGGGAATCGACGTTTTCCGCCCGGTGGATCGTCGCCAGCAAATATTGTCCGGCCGTCAGTCCGAGCTCTCCGAGAACGGAGCTGGCGTCGATCTGCTCCCCGTAATGGCGCAGCACCTCGTAAATCGGATTTCCCGAGCGAAAAATACGGTCGACGGGAAATCCCTCCCGCAGCAGATTGTGCTTGCTGTTTTCGGTATAGGGCAGGTTGTAGGTGGACACCGCGTCGATAACCCGGCGGTTTTTCTCCTCCGGCACGTTCAGGTCGAAGCACCGGTTGCCCGCTTCCATATGAACGACCGGAATGCCCATCCTCTCCGCGACGAGCGCGCACAAGGCGCTGTTCGTATCGCCGAGCACGAGCACCCGGTCGGGCCGCTCCTTGCCAAGCAGCCGCTCCACGGCGCCGAACGTCGACGCAAGCTGGCCGCCGACCGTCTCTTTACGGTCGTCTAGCAGCAGGTCGGGCGCGCGCAGACCCATCTGCTCGAAAAAAACTCCGCTTAAGCTGGACGTAAAATTTTGCCCCGTATGCACGAGCACATGGCGTTCCGCCAACCGGTCCAGCTTGCCAAGCAGCAGGCTGAGGCGAATGATTTCCGGACGGGTTCCCAATATCGTCACGATGCGCATCGGTTCACCTTCTTCTGCGGCGGGCTCTGCCGCCCGTCCGCTTCTTTCTGGCCAGGCGGACCTTCCTCCGTCTGGCCGAACTGCGTTTTCTCCGGCGGCCGCCCCGCTTTCTGCCTCTGCGTCGTGTTCCGGCCCTGCCCGGAGCTTGCCGCCGCTGTTCGAATATCGTGGGGCCGGTCGGTAGCCTCTGCAGGTCCTCGTCCGGAACCTCCGTCACGTCTTCGAACCGGAATCCCATTTGCAGGAAAGCTCCCTCGGAGGCGAACGGCCGCTTCACGCCGTTCTCGACGAGAAACACGGTCGGCGCGCTGCCCCGCCAGAGCGGACCTCGCACGAGCACCGGCGTCTGCGGCAGCTGGGCGATCAAATCCGCCAGCCGCTGGCGGAAAGCGCCCACCCCGAACACCTGCTGCGAGACCTGCATATTGCGTTCCCCAACGGCGCGAAGCAGCGCCCCGTTGCCGAGCAGCGCGTTCACGCGCGCGGTTAATTGACCGACATCCCCCGGCGGCACAAGGTACTCCTGGTTGCCCGTCGCGTTCATGATCTCCGTTAATCCGCCGGAGGACGACGCGACGACGCCCCGGCCGAACATCAGCCCTTCCAGGGCGGTCATTCCGAAGCCCTCGGCGATCAGACTCGGCACGACAACGACGTCCATAACGGGAAAAGCGTGCTGAATCTGATCCGCGAACGGCAGGAACAGAAACCGGTCCGCATAGCCGGAATCCCAGGCGCGCTTCTGGCAATGGCGATAATACGCGTCATCGGCGGATTTGCCCAAAATCAGAAACCGCGCCCAGCCGTCCGACGCCGCGATCGGCAGCATCGCGTTCACGAACTGCTCCAGCCCTTTGTTGGCATAGATCGTTGCCGCCATAAAGCCCGCCACGCGATGATGCTCGCCCCAACCGTATTGCTGGCGCAGCCTTCTGCGGTGGTAGTCCCAGCTTCCGGGCAGCAGTTCCTCCCGGATCAGGTAAGGCGGCAGCATAAACGTGTGCGCATGGGGAGCAAGCTCCCGAATCGGCTGCAGCGTCGAATGGGAAATGCCTACGACAATGTCGCTGTTGGACGTAATGAGCTCGACCGCCAAAGGCTTGGAAGGCCGGTCCATGACCGTCTCCATAAGCACCCATAACGTAGGAATCCCCATCGCTTTGGCCGCCAAAGCGGGCAGCGGATGGACGCTTGTGTTGACCAGTACGCAATCCGGCCTTTCCTCCGCCAGCAGGGAGTGAATCCTTCCCCACGACGGATGCTTTTGCATTTCCGCGATTTCCTGCATTATCGTCGGAGCCGAAGTATATAAGGAAATACAGAGCGGGATATCCTGAACGACAATTTTGACGCCCAGCTCTCCGGCCCGCTCCGCGATCGCGCCGAGCTGCGGAACGACCATCACGCATTGAAAACGACGGACCATCTCGCGGGTGAACAGCCATAGCAGCTTCTCCGCTCCCGTGACGAAAGCCTGGCTGCAAATATGCGAGAAGATCATCAGCTTCGGCTTCGCGCCGTTCACGATTCTGCATACCTGTTCATGCTCACGGGTATGTCCGTCACCTCCTTCAACCTTCCGGGATGCATAGGCGGGCAGTTCGCCGTAAGGCGAACGACCGGCCTCGGTGCTGAAAACCGGACTTTGGGAACTTTCATTTGCCGAGTTGTACAATGTATGGGGCGGGCAGCATTCCCGGCGCGGCGATTAACCATTCATCGTCAAATCTATCAGTTGATTCAGCCTGGACACGTACGTATGGTCTCTAAGCGTCCGGTAGAGTCCTCTCAGCGCGATATCCTTCCGTTCTTCCTCGTGCTCCAGATAGTACTCGGCCTTGGCCGCCAAATCTTCCGCGGAATCATAGGTGACGATCTCCCGGCCGGGCTCGTAATGCTGGACGATGTCGTCGCGGCAATCGGTCAGCTGCAGCGTGGCGGACGCCGAAATCTCGAACGTGCGCGGGTTCGGCGATACGGCCGTGATCATCGCGCTGTTCTGGTTAAACGTGTCGTCGTCGTGGGCTCTGTGCGAATTGATGACGATTTTGTGGGCGTTGTACCTTTCCGAGGTCGGCAGCGGCTCCATCCATTTACCCAGATCGATGAAATGCTTCCACCGTCCGTAATCGGCGAGCCGATCCCACCACATTCCGGAAACGTACAAGCGCCTATGCGCGATTAACGGCATAAGCTGGTTAAACAGGGAAACCCGGTTCCAGTAGGCCGTGCCAATAAAACAAATTTCTCCCCGGATCGAACGGTCCGTATTGCGCGGACGATACGCCTCCTGGTAGACGCCCAAAGGCAGATAGGAGACGCGCGCGCAGCCTCTCTCCGCATAGAACGGAACGCAGTTGCGCTCCAGCGTAAACACGTGATAATAGTTGTGGGCGATGCCGCTCGTAATGTCCGTATAATACGGGTCGTCCGTAAACCAGATGGCCGTGCGGATGCCCAGATCGTTTACCGCATGAACCTTCTCCAGCGCCAGATGCATGCCGTCGAGCGCAAGCAGCAGATCGGGCCGTTCTCTGGCGGCGATAGCGGCGATGTCGTCGTGGGGAACGGCGACGGTTACCCGCCCGACGATCTCCTGCAGCGTCGCGATAATGCCCTCGTCCAGAGGGGAATACGGGAAGCCTTTGCCCGAAGTGATGTACAGCACATGGATGGGGCGTTTCGCCGGAACGGGCGTCGCCGAACGCACGATATATTCGCACAGCCCCTGCCAATGTCCGTCGGCATTTCCCAACGCGAAGCCTGCGGCTCTGCCCCTGCGGTAAGCCGCGTCGCGGAGCCGGATCGCGGGAAGTTCCTTCATCTTAGCCAAGCCTCATCCCTCCTGGTCATCGTTTTCGCCGGCGAGCGATCGAGCTTGATTTATGCCAGCCCAACCGTGCCGATCAGCCTGCGAATTCGCTCGCGGAACGTATGGTCCTTTTTCACCCGCTTATACCCTCTGGCAGCCACCCACTGCCGCTCTTCTTCATGGGTCAAATAGTAATCCAGCTGTTCAACGAGATGATTGGCGTCGCGGAACGCCCCGATTTCCGACCCGATGGCAAAATGCTCCGGCAGCTCCTGGCGCACGTCCGTCAACTGCATCACGCCGCAGGAGGCCATCTCGAACGTACGGGGATTAATCGATTCCGCCGGCCAGTTGATTCCGTTCAGATTGTCTTTGCCCGCCTCCGTCGTACGATGAAGATTGATGACGATTTTGGCGCCGTTGTAATATTTGACCGTTTCCGGCACCTCGATCCAGCCGTCCCGCACAAACTTCGACAGCCGCGGGTAGCTGCTCATGCGCTCCCACAGCTTTCCTCCGATCAGCACTCTTTTGTTCTGCAAATAGGAGGCAATCGCGTCGAACAGCTCGACGCGGTTCCAGAAAGCCATTCCGATAAAGCAAATGTCCGTCCGGTATTCCGACGGCACCGCCATCGGCTTAAACCATTCGGAATACGCGGCCAACGGCAGATGATGCACCTGCTGACAGCCCCGCGCGCGGTACAGCTCCAGGCACGATCTTTCGTGCGTAAACACGTAATCGTAGTGCGGAGCGATCTTTACCGTCTCGTCGGTCACGTACGGATCGTCGACAAACCAGATAACCGTTCGAATGTCCATGCCGCGAATCGCGTCGATCTGTTCCAGATGATCGGGCGGAAACACATGCAGCCCGTTCATGACGAGCACCGCGTCCGGGCGATAACGCTCGGCCTGCAGGCGCATCTCCGCCGCGGAGACGACCGTCACCTCGGCAACCTCGCTCTGCAGCGCGGCAACGACGCCTTGATCGATCGCCTCGAAGCCTTGCGGAACATAGAGGATGCGCGCGCGGCTTGGCGGGAACTCTTCGTGCCGTATCGCTTCATCGATGCCGCTGCACGCGCCCAGCCTCCAACCGTCCAGCTTGCCGTTTGCATGGCCGTCCCTGCGGCCGCGGTTATAATTTCTCATTCGAGATGAACTCCGCATCCTCATCACCCGCAATCAATATATGCGTCCAGGTTGGGTTGATCTTGGATACTTACCCGTCCATGGGACAAAATTAGGCGGGCAAAAAAAGCCCGTTCTCTCGCCGGCAGCGAGAAAACGGGCTTATGCCGTCTTGCGGATTGCGTAAATCTACTGGATGCGGTGCACCTTGACATACTGATCGACGATGCCGCGAATTTCGATCGGAACGGCGGACGTCTTGACGACGCCGTTACTGTATACGACCGTAAATACGAACGAGTAGGTCCCGTCCGGGATGTCTTCGAACCGGATGGACGTATCCGCTTTGCGGAGCAGCCCTGTCCAGGAGGCGGAGCCGGGCGGAGATTCCGTCAGACTCTTGACCAGATCGGGCGTCGCCTGGGCCGTCACGGACGCCGCCTTCGTGGCGGAGCTTCCGGTATCCGTCACGACGGCGGAGAGGACAAACGCCTCCCCGGCCCAGAACACATTGCTCTCTCTGAACTTCGTCGGATATTTCGCGTTCCAGGTCAAGCGATTTCTCTCCCATTCGGGCGTATGCGCGACCTGTCCTGAGATCGACAGCGGCAGCACCGGAATCTGCTTCGTAATGGCATCTTCCGCGCCATGGTTATCGGTGACGCTTAAGGTGACCGTGAATACGCCGGTCCGATTCTCCGTCAGATTGCCGGGAATCGTCATCTCCCTCGCGAATCCGGTCAAGGCGAAGCCGTCGGGGGCGGTGATTTTCCATACGTAGGACAGCGGATCGCCGTCCGGATCGACGGATCGGTCAAATAATTGCAGGATATCCCCTTCGTACGCCGGCTTCGGCAGCCAATCGAAATCCGCGACCGGCTTGCGGTTAATGACGGTTATGCGCTGCACGGCCTGCGCGGATTGTCCCTTGGAGTCGGTGACGACTTGACGGATCTCGATGATCCCCAGAGAACTGAACTTTGTCGTCCACGTTCCCCTGTCAGCGGAGCGAATCGACTCCATGCCGTTCTCCGTCACATTGCGCACATAGTAGGCGTGCTTCAAATTGGCAGCCGGCCCGTCCTCCTTGTCCCATGCCGTGGACTTAATCGTAAACGGCTCGTTCGCATAGCTCGTGGACGGGGTAATCGTAAATCCCGGTATCGGCGGCTCGTCCGGAAGCACCGGCGTTTCGATATCGATTGTCTGCTCCGTCCAGTAGCTCCATGCGCTGTATTCGTCCTTCACCTGCATGCCGACGCGATATCTGCCGGCAGCCTGCGGCGTAACGAGCTTCTGATTCACAATATCGCCGTCCGGCGTCACGTAATAATAACGCCATTCCAGCACGCCTCTTGTCGCCTGATAATCGATTCCCGTATTCTCCGTGCTGAAGTTCGTCGGACCGAGCCAACGATCGGGGTCGTAGCTCTCATCGTGCCATACCACCGTTTTATCCGTCGGATGGACCGACACCGTAAATTTCGCGACCGGTCTGCGGTGCACGGTAATCATCTGCCAAAACTCGTTTGACCACTTCCGATAGCTTCCGAACGTCATATCCGGATAGAGATACTCCGGATGCGGGTCGTCTTGGGCCTTCAGCGCCACGCGGTAGTTTCCCACTTTGTCGAACTCCAGGGCCGGGCTTGTCAGCGTCTGTCCGTCCAGGGCGGACAGCCCTTGGTTGTTCAGAAATTTCGGCGTATGCACAATCGTCCACAGGTTATTCCGTGCCGCTGGGTCATCCTCCGGGTCCGTATACGTGATGTTGCTGTAGCGAACTGTGGCCGTCGCTTTCCCCTCATCCCAAATGGCGTAGCTGGCCATCCATTCGACGTCCGGATTGGTGAGATCCTTCTGTTCAATGCCGGCAAACGATACATAGGACTTGTCCGAGAACGGGCCGAACTTACCGGATTGGTAGGTGTCATCCGTCACTTCGAAATATGGAACGCCGTCCAGGAACACTTCGATTTTATTGTTCTGCGTGAGAATCTTGAAGCTGTAGGTTGTCCGGGCTTGGAACGGGTAAGCGATACTGTCCAGCACCGTTCGCGTACCGTTCACGTATTTGGATAGGAATAGCTTGGTCCCGTCCGTCTCTACCGCATAACGGTACTTCGGATTCGTCATTCGGAACGAGAATCCGGCCAAAGCCGAGTCTTCCTTTGGCGAATCCATCCTCATCGAGAACGTATATTCCGCGTCCTCATACGCATCCGGGGAAACGAATTGCCCCAAGCGGAACCCTTTATACAAAGTAGTGGTCACAGGCGTACCGACATCCAGGAACATATGCGCCGTAGCGGCCGGTCCGCCTCCGGCCATGCTCATTTGATAATCGGTATCGTACATGGACAGATAGATTCCGTCCCCCATGTATTCGCCATAACGCAGGTACCTCGCGCTGTTAACGGTAACGATCGGATTATAGGCTCTCTTGAGATACTCAAAACCCGCCCAGCTGTTCAGCTTCGATCCTCCGCCATCCACGTTTTGGGATAACCAGCCCGTTTTATATTCTCCTGTATACGTGATGTAAAAAGGCGAACTAAAGTTTTGTTGAGAAGACGCGGGCCTCCCCATCGTCCAAGGACTTACCTCTCCGGTTGTCAAATCGACCAGCTGACTGTAATAATAGTTGCCCATCGACCCTTGAACCGCTGCCGCCGTCCTGGTTACGGCTTGTTTCGTGACATTATTGATCGCCAAAACCGCGCTCGTCTCCAAGTTGAGATCATAAGGGCCCGGCCATCCGTTGGCGTAATAAGTTCCCTGAAGCCTCGCTTTGATTCCGAACGTAAAATCCGGCTTTAGCTGAACTAAATAATACCCGGCAGAAGATTCCGGATTAAGCGCGGGATCGATCGTCACTCCTGTCTGCCCCACTTTACTGCATGAATTCATAGCATACGCGTATTTATTGCCCTCCGCATCCTTAAATGAGAACGCACTGTTCGACCAACCGCAAGTGAAATCGGCAGCCGGTTCAGCATAAATCGCTCCGTTCCAGGAACGAACGTTTCGTTCGATGGTTTCGACGGTTGTCGGCAAACTGACGGTTTTATTCATCACATTTTTGCCTTGGCGGTTGTATTGCAGCACTTGACCGATACCGGCGCTTGTCGAAAGGATCAAGTCATCGCCGAGAACATCCGCATAAGTACCGCTTAATGGAATCCGCTCGCCATTGTCATAGGATGAAGCGATGAATTCACCTGTATAGGCATCGTATACATGCACATCCAAGTAATTCGCGCTGGTGTAATTGGTCCTGCTTCCTTCATCCGTTCTGTAGTAATACGCATATAACGTACGTGCATACACGACATAGATTCTGCTTCCGGCGATCTCGTACATGCGCGGCGTTGCACCGTTGGCCACCATGCGCGACGAACCGGAAAAATCGCCGTTACGAGCCTTGGTCGACCAATTGCTATTCTTTTGATCGCTCTCCGTATAGTAAGGCACCATATACTGGTTGGCGGGCAGTTTGTCGATACTCAAAATGAAATCATAGGGATTTTCTCCATCCCAGAAATGCGTCAAGTTCTGCTCCCAGTTATACCCGTTACAATTGCTCATATCGATAGAACCGCCGCAAGTCATCACAAGTTCCTTATGGTAGGCCGGTATTTTACTTTTATTCAGTGCAAAAATATGCCGATTATAATCAAAATAGAGATACGTTTTGTTGGTTCTTACTTTGGAATTAAAGGTTGCCGGCTGAAGTGATGTGTAATCCTCGCCCGTTGTAAAAGTGCTGCTGCCTCTCGTCGGAATTAAAACGGGCTGAGATCTTGAATCTCGGGCTGCTATTGTATGATAGGCGGACAACCCATTGGGCCCCAGGCCATTATCGCTGTGCGACGAGAAGCCTGACTGCGCGTCCCATCCGCCGCCAAATCCCACAGAGGCCGAAGTTCGTACTTGCGTTTCCATGCCTCTGCCCAGTCCCGCCAACAGCGCTTTTCCGTCTTTTTGCCACATAAACGGGCTGTTAACGATTTTGGACGTAGAATTGGTATCGTACAGGTCCCACTTTAAAATCTGCGCGACCGGAATTCCGTCATCCGTCGGCGGCTTCGGAATCTCGTTCTCGCCCTCGACCAGGAAGGAGACGCTCGGCGCAAGATTGACCACATCGATGATCCGTGCGCTTTCCGGCTGCGTGTCGGATGCCCAGGCGCATTTTCCCCAGTCTTCGCACACCCGCGCGTCCAGCAGAAATTTCCCTACCTTTTGCGGTCTTAATACGACCTTCGTCAAATCCCCGCCCGGCATTGCGTTCCACGGTTCGTCAAATACGCCGTCGTTATTCGCGTCGTATTTGTAGCGATACTGGATACTGACGACTTTGTCGCCGTCGGGACTAAACGATTTGTTGTATATATTGAAATCGCTTGGCCTTATTCCGAGCGGCGGCACTTCGAGCACGCCAATCGGAGGATCGTCCGGAAGCACGGTCAGCTGGTGCGAAGCCGCGTACTCCGACTTCAATCCCGCGCTGTCTACGACTTCCAAACGAATAGTTTCTATGCCGGGCGTTGTATAAATGTCCTTTTTGTTTTGCCAAATGTACTCTGAAATCGAGCGTCCTATCGGACTGTAGCTTTTCTCTCCGCTAAAAGGTGACGGCAGCGGCCGCATCTCTTTTACCTTCGTCGGCCCCGTGATCACGGGGATCGGATTTTCGGGAATGACATGAATGGACGTGGTTCTTCTGGACTCGGCGCCGAACGAATCCCGGGCGATGACCGTAATCGAATGGGAGCCAAGCTCCGTCGCTTTCAACATGTAAAATGCCTCGTCGTGCTCCCATAATCCATACTGTTCAGGCAGACTGCGAATCCACGAACTGGTACTGCTGCCGAACAAAAAGTTATAAGTAATCGGATCTCCGTCCGGATCATAGGGCTCCGCCGGATTGGTCATATTGTTATAAATAACTCTAAGGTTAACCGGGCGATTGATCACGACTTGGTGATCCGGTATCGTTCCCGTACGGTTCGATTCCTGGAAAAATCCCACCGAGAAGACCGGCGGCCGATTGTCTGCAGGGCTTGTAATCTCCAACGGCTTCTCGTTCACCCAACCGGAGTTGCCGCAATCCGCCGTAACGCGGATAGAAATGAAGTTCGTACCTACACCCAAAATTCCCGGATACGATGAATAAGAAAATGCCGTCGTTTCCGTTTGACTGGTTACTTTCTTGCTAATCCACGTTGCGCCGTCTTTCTGAAAATAATATTCGTGATACAGGTATTTACATGCTGCGGGAATGACGAAATCCTTCGGCTTCAGGGAAAAGTTCTCTCTCCACTTAATGGTTTGAGAGGGTAGAATATCAAAGTTCCCCGTTACCGCATTCTCATAGAAAAACGAGACATAAGCAATTTTCTGTTTATCCGTGAGACTTACCGACGCATTTTTCGCTGAGTTAATCGTATCTGAGTAAGTGGTCCCATACGAAACGCTGCTTCCCACAACCGTACCGTATGATGGTTTGGGACTTACCGTTCGATTGGCCGGCAACGGATTAATCGCTTGAGTTTCTTTCCCCTTCTCGCTATAAGCCCCGGTTCCGGATTTAACCATGTGCCGAATATTGATCGTGCCATCGTCGGTCTGTGGTTCGTAGTATAAATTTAGATAGTACGTATCGTATTTTCCATCATACGTAAAGGTTGCCGGCGGTCCGCTCGTCATCGTCCCACCGCTAGGCAAACTGACCGTACTTTTCTTGTAGCCAACATATTTATAGTTCGGTACAGTTTCCGGAACAATCGTATAGTTCTGCCCAACGGTCATACTTTGTGATAGATTCTTAAATAGTGAGTCGATATTCTGGCCGCTAGTCGTAAAGTGAGTAATCTTAAGATTTGCTTCTAGTTCAAATTCAAGGACGATAGGCACGAACACACGGACGACTTTCATTGGACGTACGACCGTAGGGTAAGGATTATCCCGCTGCTCAGTTACAATATACTGTTCGTTAGACTCCATGTCTGCCCGAACCGTAACTTTAAAACTAATGTCGCTCGTTCCCGTTCCTGATTTATTAGATACATTGATGCTATTAATATTCTTGCTAATATGGTCCCTGTACTCTATGAAATTTTCTCCTGTCGGACGAGAATTGTTAAAGTATTCCTCATCTAAGGAACTTTGGCCGAAGCCTCTAACTTTGACGTCTTTTACTTTTCTACCCGGGAAATTAAAGGTGTAAGGGTGAACCATTTCTACGTTTTTCTCGCCGTAATAATTGTTATATACCTTCTTCTCATAATCCCATGTGCCATCATTCTTACTCCAAATTTCGGTGTACATGAACGCTACGGCATAGCGCTTTGTATCGGCCGGATTCTCCGGTGGATACCCTTTGGGCTGAATCCAGCTATTTCCTCCGAGAATCGCAGCTTCCGCTTCTTGAGGCACAAGCGGTATAAGGGGTACCAAAAAAGAAATGATAAGCAAAATGCTTAGGATTCTTCTACGCATTCCCTGGTGCATACCTCAGCCTCCTACACTCGCACTTCTTACTTCAAGGGGTTTTCGATCAAAATGTAGCCCGGATAATCGGCCCTTATCGAGAGATAATCAGCTTGTTGGATCGTGTAATCCTTTCTTTCAGCATCATCCGGACTCGACACGTAATAATACATAAAACGGAAATCTCCCTGATTCTCTTCGTCGAAATAGCTACCGTTTGCTTTAATAGCTTCTCGTTTGGGATTTAAGTAAACCAGACCATTGGGCATGACACCTTTATCCGTTGTCGTCGCCCGAATCCACGTCCCAAGATGGTCGGTGAACACATTAAATCGAAAATACGCTTCTCCCTTGACGGCAAATGGAAGATCGTCCGCCGTAACCACGTATGCCTGAGTTGCGGGTTTGCAACCTCCATAGCAAAGGTCCATCAAAAATTCTTTATCCTTAAAATACTTCTTGTAAGGATTAATGCTCACAGGCTTTATCAGATCACTAAGTTCCGGAATATCCTTGCTTCCAATCCATACAAATCGTGTCGCTTTGTCCCATTCCACTTTTTCACCCAATGCTTCGGAAATGAAGCGAAGCGGCACATACGTCCGTCCGTTAACTGCCTTGGCTGCGATGCCCAGTGTAAGCTCCTTACCGTTTGCCGTCGCCGTCTTCGCGCCGATGACCAATTTTACTGTCCGATCGCCTTTGACGATCGTGATTTCCTTGCCCTTCAGATCGAGCTTTCCCCCCAGCTTGTCCGAAACGAAGCGAATCGGTACAAGTACCTGATTGTTCTCCATCTTAGGCTTCTGATCAGGAAACTTCACTTTACGTGCATTAACTAGAACTTCAATTTCTTGATTAGCAACTTTGGGAATCTGTGAATTTTTTCCTGCCGCGAATGCGGCAACAGAAGACAAAGATCCGATAATTAACAGCGACATGAGCAATACAGCCAAAATCTTTTCTTTCATTATTCCTCTAGAGACACTATATTTGTTTTTGTTAATTGCAATAATTTTTTTCATGACTGTTCCTCCTGCATAGGTTCGATTTTCGTTGCTTCGAATGTATTGCCGGTCGAGCTGAACGTTAGCAGCCGCTCCCGCGAGAGCGGATCAAGCTTGCGGACCTCCAGGAAGCTCTCCATCAAAACAATCGCCTCCGCCCGCGTAGCGGTGCTATGGATCCGCATCGTCCGATCAGGGAAGCCGTTGACGATGCCGGAGCCGTATGCCAAAGCGATATACGGCACATCCCGGTTCTGGAACTGCTGCCGGTCTTCAAACGGCATATCCCCTTTCTTGAGCGACTGGAAGCTTGCCAGATATTCGCCGTAGACGGTCTCCGCCGCCAAAGCGCGGGCGATGATGCGCATCATCTCTATCCTCTTGATCGGCTTCTCGTAATCGGCAGAATCCGTTTCGTCCAGCACGCCGAACTCCAGTGCGGCCGATATGTAGCCCTGATACCAGGGAAATCCGCCCTGCGAATGCGGAAGACGAAGCGCTTCGACCGTCATTTTGACGAACTCCGCGCGGGTAACGGAGGCTTTGGCATTAAACGTCCCGTCCGGATATCCTTCGACATAGCCTCGCGAAGCGGCGTTTTCAATCTGCCCCCTCGCCCAATGCCGCTTGGAAATGTCCTTGAACGGCGTCTCCGAAGCGGCGGCGCCCGCCTTCCCCGGCATCCCGCCGGCAACCATTAGAAGCCCGACTAGCAAGACACCTATTATTCTCATCAACGATCCTCCCCTGCCTCACAGATTGCGAACAAACGGCGATAAAAAAACACCAGCAAACAAAGGGATGTCTCCCCAGTCGGCGTGGTGCTTCCTCGCGTCAAATTATCCTGTTTTTAGCTAATTTATTACATTACCTACATTTCTGTCAAGCCAACTTTGCAAAAATTTGAAAAATCGCGCTTCATTAGTCCTTTATCCGATCAAACCTGCTGCTCGTACGCCAATTGATGGCCGTCCTCGAAGCCTTTGGCGAAGCCGATGTTATAGCCTTCGTTGTATGCCTGATTAAAGCCCGCCTGATACGAAGAGCCTCCGCCGCCGTTACCGGTCCGCGCTCTGCCCGCCCGGCTTCTCCGAAGATTGCGCTTAAGCGTACCTTTGCGGGGACGAAGCTTGCTCCTGCTCTTGCCTTTGCCTTTTCCCGATCCGATCCTGCCTCTGCGAACGGCTTTGACCGCCTTCTTGCCGCCTTTGCCGGACGCGGATTTCCTTCTTCCGCCGCCGTGGGCGGAACGCGATTTCCCCTTCAATCCGGGACACCTCCAGTCGCTTGGTTACTTGCGTCTGACCGCTTCGGATAACCAGGGCGCGGCCGGCGTTCCGATGACAGGCGGACGCCAGCTCTGCCCGGTCACCGTCCTCAGCAGCGCCCCCTGCATTCCGTTGAGCACGCGCAGGTGCTCCCGCAAGGTCGCGGGGGAGACGCCGACATGATCTGTCACGTCCGCTACGTTTTCCAATATTTTCGCTAACGCCTCTTGGCTTCTGGAGATCGCGCCCATCAACTGCAGCTTGATTTCCCATTCCCGATCCGGCCGGTTCATCTGTCGCGTTCTCCCATATCGAAGCCCTCGAACATGGAGCCCATGCCGTCAGACTCTTCCGTATCCGGATTGAGGATCACCTTCATATTGCGGCTTAGTCCGTTGCACAGCTTCGTCAACCCGTCCAGAACCTCGATGTTCTGCTCGTTCCACTGCAAGCAAGTCGAGAGCTGATCGTTATGCGCTTCGTACGTATCGTTCGTAATATGCGTACAGAGCCAATTGCGAACCTTTTCCGCCTCCGCCGCCTTTGCCTCCAAAATCATGGCAACGTTCCACTGCATTTTCGCTATGGCGTCGAGCGTGAGATGGTAAGCTTCCTCCCGGTTCATCTCATCCCCCTCCTTTCTGGCGCCGCCAATTACTCCTCGTCGTTGGAACCTCCGGCCGCCTTGACTACGCTGGTCATGCTCTCGGCGACGGCTTCCTGCAAATCCGCGAGGCTGTTCAAGTAAGAAATAACGTTTTTCGTCACGTTGGACGAACTATCCAGCAGCCCGTTTAAGCCGTTCAGTTGCGGATGCTCATCCGGCAGCGCCTGAACGAGATGAGCCATTCGTACGGCCACTTGCCGTTTGGCATCCAGAATTCTGGCCATTTGCTGATGGGATCTGGAGAGGTGGACGACGATTTCGGTCAACAACTCTTGCATGCCAGCCATGCCCTCCCTTAAGCGAAAATGCTTTATCGTACATCGAGCGGCGAGTCTAGTTCCATACAGCATATGCCGTCAATCAGCGCTTGCCACAGGAGCAATCGCCTACATTGCGCATCGCCTTCGGCGACAAAACGAAGTCAGGGCCTATCGCCAGCTACGCGAAGGTAGCCGACAACAAGCCCTGACGAGCGCGTTGCTATAGTCCTTGCTTCAGCAGCGGCGGGGCGATAATCGGCAGCCCTTCCTCCGCTTCCGACAGCTCCTCCGCAGAGATCGTCCGCGCCGGCTTAAGATGCAATTGCCAGGCTCTCATAACCGATGCGCTGACAATCCTCCTTGCTTGACCGTTCTGCGCATAGAACAGCGTCCCGTCGCGCAGCTGCACGACGCCGGACTCCCAGTCCGATTCGCCGTCCAGTCCCCGCCATTTCTCCTCCGCTTCCCCGACGGAGATCGGGTCTCCGACAGGCCAGCGTTTGACATCGATCTGGGACAGCCGGACCGCGGGAAAAGAAACCACGCCATCCACGAGCCTTCTCTGTCCCCGCTCGATCCAATAAATGTTCGCCCCGCCGCCCTGCACGACGATCCGCTCCGGATAAAAAGCGGTCGAATCCGGAGCGCTCCCCTCCAGCAGGGCGGATTTCCGGCGAACGAATTGAATCCACTCGTTCGGATTGCGCCATTTGTCCGTGAAATATTGCTGGTTGCGATGGTTCACTTCCTGAAACCGATCGTCCCCCAGCGCCTTCATGCTGACGCTGCCGAAATGATGAATAAACGTATCCTGGGCCATCACCAGACTCTTTCCCAGCAGCCGGACCCGGATGTTGTAATCGTCATCCTCGAAATTGCCGATCTCGAAGCCTTCGTCGAAATACCCGATCGCTTCGAACAGCTCTCTCCTGAACAGCAGACAGAACCCGGTCAGACGATCCGTTCTCTGCCACCGGGAAGGGTTGGAGCGGTTATATTCCCTGGCGAACGCGGGCATATCCGCAATATTCGTATAGGGAACGTCGATCTTCTGGTCTCCGCTGATATAGTTCGTCATCGGGCCGACCATGCCGATCGACTCGTCGCTGTTCAAGCAGCTCATCAGATTATCGAGCCAGCGTTCCGTCGCCAGCGTATCGTTGTTCAGAAGCATAATCGTACTGCCCCTGGCCATCATCATACCGACGTTTATAGCTCCCGCGAAGCCGAGGTTTTTTTCCAGCACCCGGTAACGAACCTGCCCGCCCAATTTCCGCAAATAAGCTTCCGTGCCGTCGGTCGACGCATTGTCCACCACAATAATCTCGTAAGGCAAATTCGTATGTTCGAAAATGCTTTCGACGCACATTTTAATCATGCTTAACTGATTGTAGGTCGGAATGACGATACTCGTTCCTTCGAATCGTATCGGATAGTTTTGCAGTCCGGATTGTACGCCTTCCCTGTACCCGTCCCCGTAGCCGTCGCGATAGCGAATTTGCAGCGCCTCGCGATGCCTCCGAAGCCTTCCGCGTAAATCCCGGCGCCGTCTTGCTCGCCTGACCCTCGTTCTCGTCGCGGCCATTTCCCCACCTCCCCTCTTATTGCCTTTCCGGTCTCGCAAGCCCGGCCATTCGATCGGCCAGATGTCCGAAATCGAACGTCACCTTGCCGCCCATGCCCGCCAGATGAACCGCGATCGGAATCGCCGGAATGCCCGCGGCAACGAGAGCGATATCGTAATCGTACTGCATCGCCTCGGCCACGACGCGCGCAACGTCGTAATAGCCGTTGACCGGCGTTACCGTTCCGACCACTTCCAGCCCTTTGTCGGCCAGCGCCTGCCGCAGCTGTTCGGCCACGTCCCCGACGATTAAAATCTTGCGTCCATGGAACAAACGGAGCAGCAGGCCCTGCTCAGCCATCGTGTAATTCATCGTAGACGTCGTATACCGAAGCTCCCGGTAATCGATGCCATGCGCGCGCAGGACGGCGAACAGCAAAGGTTGAAAATAGGGATGGCGCGACATCGGCACCCCGACCAGCGAAGCCACCTTAATGCACTCCGCCAGCTCGTCGCGCGCCTCCGGATTCGGAATCGTCACGCCTGCATAAGGAAGAAATTGTCCCGCGCGCCGCACTTCCTCCAGAGAGAGAACTTTTTCCTGGGCCAGGGTCAGCAATTCTCCGTCTCCCAGACGAATAAAGGCGTACGACCGCTTCTCCCGCAGCGCGGCCTCCAATTCCTCGTAGACCGCGGCGCTGTCCAGCAAGGGAATGCCGCGCTCCTTGAGCGTTTCGATTCCGGCGGCGATCGCTTCTCTCGCCGTAATGTCCGGAATAATCATATCCGAAGGCAGATGCTCCTGCAGCAATCGCTCGCCGCCTTCGATCAATCCTTCCTGAAACCCTTGCTCGTAGCTGCGTCTGCGATCCTGCGGAAGGTCGTTCGGCGGCTCGGAGCGGGACTGCATCGCAACAGGCATTTTCCGCTTTCCATTGACGCGCCTTCTTCGAGAGAAGGCTCTGCCCTTTCCTTTTCCTCCCGCAGCTTTGCGCGGAGCTTTCTTGAGCGGCGGCTTTCCCGGCTTCGTAGGCGCGGCGGACTTGACGCCCTTCGGCTTAACCGCCGCCTTGGCCGGCGCGCGGGTTTTCCGCGTTTGGGAAATGGAAGGAACGGCTGCCAGTTTAACCGGCTTGCGCAAGCTGGGCTCCGTCATATGATCGCCCCCTTCAGTCTCCTTCCCGCCTCTTCCAAAGACTCGAACGTCCCCGCATCCGTCCACCAGCCCGTCAGCTCCCGATAGGTCAGCTTGCCTGCCGAAGCATAGGCGTTGTTAACGTCGGTGATTTCCAGTTCGCCTCTCCGGGAAGGCTTGACTCCGTCCACCATTTTGAACACTTCCGTATCATAGAAATAAAGGCCGGTCACGCAATAATCCGATTTCGGCTGTTCGGGCTTCTCTTCGATCGTCACGATTCGGCCGCTTTCCTCATCCAGCAGCGGAACGCCGTATCTGCGCGGGTCCGCGACTTTTTTCAGCAGCACCATCGCTCCTTCGGATTGTTTCTCATACTGCTCGCAATAGGGAAGCAGGCTTTCCTCGAACAAATTGTCCCCCAACAGCACGGCGAATTTATCGTTCCCGGTCATCACCGGCCGCGCCAGCTCCAGAGCCTGCGCGATCCCGCCGGCCTCCTCCTGGACCCGGTACACGATCGACACGCCCCAATCCCTGCCGCTGCCCAAAATGTCCGCAAAGCTGCCGAGCGCGGAGCGGTTCGTCACGACGACGATATCCCGTATGCCGGCTTCTCTCAGCTTCGTGACGCCGTGGCAGATCATGGGATACGTTCCGATAGGAAGCAGGTGTTTATTCGTCCAATAGGTGAGCGGCTTCAGGCGAGTGCCCGTGCCGCCCGCCAAGATGACAGCCTTCAAAAGCAATACCTCCTCGTAATAAGGGGCACAGACAGCCCGTTTTTAGACAAAAGCCCGGGGATCAAGCTGCCATTTATCGATAAACATCCGATAATTTCTTTCGACGAGCAGCGACTGCTGCAAGGAGCCTTCCCGTTTGAAGCTGGCGCTTCCTTCGTGGTAGATCAAGGCATCGTGGCAGACAAGCAGGCCGAATCCGTGAAGCCTGGCCCGCAGGCAATAGTCGTCGTCCTCGTAATGGCCGGGCGAGAACCTTTCGTCCAGCAAGCCGATTTTCTCCATCAGCTCCCTGCGGAAAACGAAACACAGTCCGACGATCCGTTCGACCCGCTTCCACTTCGCGCGATCCGATACGTTGACCGCTTCCGCGATCCTTTGAAACTCCTCCAGATCCTCGAACGGATAATGAACCTGCTGCGAGCCGCTGGCATAATTCGTGACGGGACCGACGATGCCGATATTCGAATCGCTGTATAACGCCGAAGACAAGTTGCCCAGCCAATTCGGCGTAACGACCGTATCATTGTTCAGCAGCACGATCGTATCTCCGGAAGACAAGAGCAGCCCCCGATTGCAGGCGGCGGGGAAACCTTCGTTGCGCGGCAGGGACACGAGTGTCAGCTTCTCCCGCAAGCACCACAACGCCGTTCCGTCTCCGGAACCGTTATCCACGACGATGATTTCATGGAGCGGTTCGGTGTGGCGACGGATCGACTGCACGCATCTCTGCAGCAGGTCCAGTCCGTTATAGGTCGGAATGATGATGGAAGCTTTGGTCATGTCCCCCACTCTCCCAATAAACTCCGTTTGCGCGTCGAATCCGCAAAATGCATTCGGCTTCCTCTGACGCCGATCGCTTCGCTCCACGCCTCGGCATGATCGCCGGCCGTCTTCCTCCATCCGGAACCGGCAGGATTGGCCGGCAGCTCGGCTCTGACGAAGCCGCCCGTTCCGATCCGCAGCCCCTTCAGTATCGCTTGGGCATGCGCCTTGACCGGCACGGTGAGAGCGCTCGCGCCCAGCGCATCAAGCGCCTGTCGGGATAAGGCGAACGGCAGCACGGACAGCGAGTTGGTCTTCAGATCCTCTCTTCTCAAGCTTGCGTTCAGAAATTCCTGCAGCCGCTCGATCCCTCCGCGGCGGCGGAAAGTCCCCATCCGCGAGCCCAGGTCGTTCAGCACGACGTCCAGCTTGCCGTCGCACTCCCACAAAAAACGCGCCAGCTGCTCGGATTCGGCCGGCCGCTCCCCGTCGGCGAACAGAATGATGTCGGCCGCGGTTAGTTTTGCGCCCAGAGCCCGTCCGATATCGGGGTCCAACGAGTCCGGCAAGCCGACGACAACCGCATTGGTGAACCCTCTCGCCGCGGCGTACAGACGCTCCGTCGGGCTACTCGCCACGACCACGATTTCCTGCAGCGGCAAAGCCTCGAGACGCGACAGCGTTTGGAACAGAGCGGCTTCGTCCTCCCCCGCGCGCACGACGGCCGCCGCTTTCCTCCGCAAAGGGATCGGGCAGATCGCGGCGCGCATTCCGGCCCCTTGCATGAACCCCTCCGCATATTGCCGGCCTCGCCGTAGCGTTCGCTGCCAGATCGCCGTTCTTTTCCCTCCTCCGGGCTCCCGAAATCTTCGTCTCCATCCTTCGAAGACGGCTTCGCGAAGGTTCTCCGGAGCTGCGGACGGATTTCCGCGCCATGCCGCACCCTCGTTCATCCCTGCAGCGTAATCCGCGCGCTCGCCCGTGCTCGGACGCAAGGGCGCGGCTCTCCGCTTTGCGCTGCCGATTTTGGGACGAGATCTCCTGCTGCGCGGCCTGGACGGGCGGGCCAGTCTCCTTCGGGAGGTCGGCCGGACGGCCCGTTTGGTCGTACGGGGCTTTTTCTTCATCGCGCTATCTCACCCTCCCTCGTTGGCGGGAGCCGTCTTCGTAGCCGCCTCTGCAATCCGTCTGCTTAAGCCACCAGTGGATCGCCTCCAGGTGATCGCCTACGATCAACGGCTCCAGAGAGTTGGTGCGTTCTCTTCGGGAACGCACCGGATTCAGCCTTCCCACATTAACCGGTTGGACTCGTTCGACCTTCAGCGCTTTGCGGATCGCCATCGTATGCGCGAGAGGCGGCACGGACAGTGCCGAGCTGCCTAAAGCCGTTAAAGCGTGTCGGCTGATCGCATGAGGAATGGCCGTCATCGAAGCCCCGGCCAGATCCGGTCTGCCCAGCAGCGTATTCAAGGCGTGTTTGGCCAGCACGACGCCGTGAACGACGGGGAGATCGACCGGTCCCGAATAATCGTTCAGCGCAACATCCGTTCCCCCGGCCACCGCGTCGACGAATGCTCTAAGCTTCGCGGCGGGAATGACCATATCCGCGTCGATAAACAACAGAATTTCCCCCGCCGCTTCCCGCGCGCCGATCGATCGGCCGACGTCGTGGCCGAGCGGTCGGTCGTGGACTAGCACCCTGGCCCTGCTTTTTCTCGCGATTTCCAGCGATCCGTCGGTCGAGCCGTTGGCGACAACGATCACTTCCGTACGCGGATGAACGCGGAACGCTTCCCTGATCACCCTGCGCAGCGTCCTGCGCTCGTTCATCACCGGCACGATGACGGAGACGATCGGCGTCTGCCAGAAATCGATTGGCTCCTGAACCCGATGCTCGGCCGGCGCTTGCTCCAATACCGAATGCCGGATCGGCCGTTTTCGTCCTTTACCCGCGAATTTCGGTTTGCGAACGCGGGAGCCGCGTTTCCCGCTGCGAATCGCCAATCCATTCACCCCCTCAGGTTCGGGCAAGGGTATACAAGACATAGTATGTGTGACGTGTCCATGCGCAACGGCATATGTACCTTCAGCGATTCATGCGAAAAGCCTCGACCCGGAACGCATCCAGGCGAGCAATAAATAATTCCCGACCTCGAGCCCGTCCGTAGAAATCGTCAGTTCTTGACCGTTTCGGGCTTATCCACCTTGAAGGTTACGGTATCACCAACTTTTATTGTTGCTGCCGACGTCACCGTCAGAACCGTTCCGGCAGCGAATGAAGGGGAAACCACGGCCTTGTCGAGAGCGATCCCCTCGGCATTCTTCAAGTAAGCAGCAGCTCTTGAGGAAACACAAGCGACGCTAGCAGAATGGAGAGCAGCACATTTTTCCCATAGAATTGAAAAGTTGAAAACGCAAGCGCTGCGCAGATGGTGATCCCTGTTCCGACGATCGTACTAACGGCGACAATTAACAAGCTGTTCCCAAAGTAGCGAACCACAGGCAAGGTTTCCCAAACGATTCTATAGTTGCTCCAATCGAGTCGGAAACAGCATGCCTATTCCGATTAAAACAAGTATCGCATTTAGCATTTTGCCTTGCACGTTAAGGCCCACTTTCCAAAAGCTGCGTTTGTCGCTAATCCTTAATTGAATAGCCGTTAGAACAAATACAATCACGAATAAAACTTAGGCTGAAGCAGAAGCAATTCCAGACGATGGCCAGTCCCCGGTCCATGAGTCCGGCGCGGCTCCCTCCGAATAAAGCGACCAGCGGCAGAAAAAACGCGGTTTGAATAACACGGGCTTCCGCACCGCCTGCATGCAGGAAATAAGCGATTCCAAGCGATAGAGTCATAGAAAGGAGCACGACCGGTACGACCACAATGCACGTGTTCTTCGCCTCCAGCCAAAATTCCGGATCGTTGATCACATAGCCGAAATTATCAAATCCTCTTTCATAAACAATATTGCGATAATAGTCATAGCGCACATATAAAACGAGATCAACCGACTTGATCACCGGATACAGACAGAACACCGTAATGATCAAAAGAGCGGGAAACAAATAACCATGCGCGCCCCGTATAGCGCCAACTTCGCTTCTCTCCCACGTTATGTATCTAACAACCTTTTATTTGATAGATTGATTTTCATATCCAGTGTTGGCCCGAATAGGCATCGAACCAATGAACTCGATCATGACGAATGCTGAGAGTCCACCCTCACCTTCAGCAGCACGCCTCTTCCTATCAATTCGATCGACATGACCGTCCCGTTAACGGTTGCCGTTCCCTCGGCCATTTCTTCGTCGGAAGGATGACCGACAATTTCTGCAACCTTCCGACTAAGCGGGCGATTATAAATCTCATCGGGTGTATCGTATTGCAGCAGTTCTCCGCAGGAGTTGCTCCTTTCAGGGGAATGCAGCGATCAAGGCGTGGTTTTTGGAGATTGCCCGCAACCAAATTGCCGATTTTTTTCGCTTATTTTGGTCGTTTAAGAGACTGGCTGACGGCGAACGCTTCCCCCCGCGCTCCCGTCCCCGGACGCATAGAGCTCGATCCTGCACGAGGACGGTTCGGGGAATACAAAGTTCGTCAGAACGGCTTCGCCGTCGCCCGCAAACCGCATCAAGTGGAGTCAGATAAGCCGCGGCGGACAGCATACTTTGCCGGCAGCCGAAGCTCCTTAACATTTGCGGCTGACAAAAAAACGAAGAGACTGTCCCATAAGCCGAGTTGCTGAAGATAATCGATAAATAAAGAAGGTGTATATCCCTCCCGGAGACTGCCTCATACGCTCTTGAAATTACCCTATCACGGGTTTACCCATTCAGATTTCAGGGGCGTATAGCATCGTAGGGAGGTATATACACCATGCACCTTTATGATCGATTATCTTTCACAGCAACTTGAATTGCTTAGGCGACAGCCTCTAGATGCATGAAAACGCAACGACTTCGTACCGTATACTATGAATTCGCTCTGCTGCCGAGCGCAATCCATTGAATAACTCCCTGAGGGTCGGGGCCCAACCGCGTTCTATATATGATCAATTCCGCTTCATGAGGACGTTTCTCGGCAAGAATGCAGCTGCAGGCGGGATGATCCGACATCGCAACCAACGTATAAGAATTGTCGGAAAAAGCTCCCGGGAACGATATCGTTAATTTCATCGTTTCATTCCCGCCTTCAAAAGCATACGTTTGATTGCCGAACAGTACGCCCACTCCTGGCCAAGGACTTGCCACAGGCGAGAACGCCAGCTTCTCTTCTTTTACGCTGCCGTCCGCCAGATGCTCGCTCTTCACGCTTCCTGCTTCCAGCTTCGCTCCGCTTACGCTGCCGTCTGCCAGATGCTCGCCTTTCACGCTTCCTGCTTCCAGCTTCGCTCCGCTTATGCTGCCGTCTGCCAGATGCTCGCTCTTCACGCTTCCTGCTTCCAGCTTCGCTCCGCTTACGCTGCCGTCTGCCAGATGCTCGCCTTTCACGCTTCCTGTTTCCAGCTTCGCTCCGCTTATGCTGCCGTCTGCCAGGTGCTCGCTCCTTACGCCTCCCGCTTCCAGCTTCGCTCCGCTTACGCTGCCGTCTGCCAGATGCTCGCTCTTCACGCCTCCTGCTTCCAGCTTCGCTCCGCTTATGCTGCCGTCGGCCAGATGCTCGCTCTTCACGCCTCCTGCTTCCAGCTTCGCTCCGCTTATGCTGCCGTCGGCCAGATGCTCGCCCTTCACGCTGCCCGGCGCCGGCTCCTGCGGCGTTGGCGGCTCCGCGACCGGGCTAACGTCCGGCTGCTTCAATCCGTAGAGCCGTTCGCGCACTTCGGGAGCGAGCTTCGATTCGCCGACGCTGCCGTCGGCCAGCTGAACGTCCGTGACGGATTGCGGCTTGAAGTGGCTGGAGATGATCGTCTGCTCTCCGAGATGGTAACCGAGAATGGAACGCGGAATAATGTGCGAGGAGCTTACGCTCTTGACCGCGATTTTCTCCCCGTTGACCGCTCCGGGAGCCAGCTGCTCCGTTCCGACGCAGCCGTCCCGCAGCTTCTCGCTTGCGACGGCCCCGTCCGCGAGCTGTTCCGTTCCGACCGCGCCTTCCGCCAGCTTGCTCGACGTTACCGCGCCGTCGGCAATCCGCTCCTCCGTAATATCCGCCCCGGCGAAGTTCAGGAAATGGTACAGCGGGTCCGAGAGATTTTCCACCCCGACCGCTCCCCGGCCCAGCTTGTGCGTCGTGACCGCGCCTTCCGCCAACTGCTCCGTCCCTACGCTGCCGATAGCCAGCTTCTCCGGCGTCACCGCGCCGTCCGCCAGCTTGACGGTTTCCACCGCGCCATCCGCCAACACATCCGTCCGCACCGCTCCCGGAGCCAATTGCTCCGTCCCGATGCTGCCCGAAGCCAGCTTGCTCGAGATCACCGAACCGTCCGCCAATTGCTCGGAGGAGACCGAGCCTCTCGCCAGCTTCGCGGCCGTCACCGCTCCGTCCACCAATTGACTGGTTCCGACGCTGCCCCCGGCAAGCTTATCCGTCGTCACGGCGCCGTCCGCCAGCTTGGCGGTCGTGACGCTGTCGTCGGCCAGCCGGCTTTCCGTTACCGCGTCTATTGCCAGATGAATGGACGCCACGCTGCCGGGAGCCAGCTTTCCCGACGTTACCGCGCCATCCGCCAGCTTGGCAGTTGCCACCGCTCCGTCCGCCAACACATCCGTCCGCACCGCTCCCGGAGCCAATTGCTCCGTTCCCACGCTGCCCGACGCCAGCTTGCTCGACGTTACCGCGCCATCCGCCAGCTTGACGGTTACAACCGCTTCGTCCGCCAACGCGTCCGCCCGCACCGCTCCCTCCGCCAACTGCTCCGTCCTTACACTGCCCTCCGCCAGCTTGCTCGACGTTACCGCGCCGTCCGCCAGCTTGGCGGTTCCCACCGCTTCATCCGCCAACGCGTCCGTCCGCACCGCTGCCGCTGCCAGCTGCTCCGATCCCACGCTGCCCGACGCCAGCTTGCTCCAGGTTACCGCGCCATCCGCCAGCTTGGCGGACGATACGCTGCCCGCGGCCAGAACGTCCTCCGTCACCGAGTTCGTCACCAGCTGACTGGTGCCCACGCTGCTTCCTGCCAGCTTATCGGTCGTCACGATGCCGTCGAGCAGCTTGTCGGTCGTAATGCTGCCGTCCGCCAAGCTCTCCGTTACGACCGCGCCTGCGGCCATGTGCCAGGTGCCGACGCTGCCATAGGCCAGCTTCTCCCCGGTTACCGATCCGGCGGCCAGCTTGTCGGACGCCACCGCGCCGTCGGCCAGAATATTCGACACGACCGAGCCGTCGGCCAGCTTGCTCGTTCCTACGCTGCCATAGGCCAGCTTATCGGCCGTTACCGCGCCGTCCGTCAGCTTCCGATCCGTCACGCTCCCGTCGGCGAGAAGCTCCGTCTTAATGGCGCCGACGGCTATTTGCCCCGTATTTACACTGCCGTAGGCCAGCTTCTCCATCGTCACCGCGCCGTCGAGCAGTTGATCCGACGCCACCGAGCCGGCGGACAAAATTTCCGTAGTGACCGAATCGGGCAGCAAATGCGACGTGCCGACGCTGTCGTAAGCCAGCTTGTCGGCCGTTACCGAACCTCCCGCCAGCTTGTCGGTCGTTACGCTCTCGGCCGCCAGAATGTCCTCCGTCACCGAGTCCTTGGCCAATTGCTCCGTTCCGACGCTGCCGTTCCCCAGCTTGTCGGACGTTACCGCGCCGCGCAGCAGCTTCTCCTTCGACACGCTCCCGTCCGCCAGCTTGGCGTTCGTGATCGAGCCGTCGGCGAGCTTATCCTCCGTAATCGTCCGCTCTTTAATGTGGACGGAGCTGACGGCATTCGGCTCCAGCCGCTCCGCGTCGATGCGCCGTTCGCCGTTTTTGGCCAGATCCAGCAGATCGGGAGCGAGGTGGGAGATGGAGATCGTGCCTTTGTGAAGATGGACGCCGTGCACCGCCCCGGGCTTCAGATGTTTGCCGCTGACGCTTTCGACCTGCAGATGCTCCGCGCCGACGCTGAGCCGGGCCAGCTTCCCGGACGTTACGCTGCCTTCGGCCAGCTTATCCGCCGTGACCGCATCCTTGCCGATCGCCGTTTCCCGTACGCTGCCGGCCGCCAAGTGACGTTCGTTCACCGCTTCCGGGCCGATGTGCGTCGCCCCCACCGCATCCGGCTGCAACTGTGCCGCGGAAACCGACTGTTCCCCGATATGAAGCTCCTTCACCGCGCCGGGCGCGATTTTGTCTCCGTCCACGCTGCCGTCCGCGAGCTTGCCCGAGTCTACGATGCCTTCGCCCAGGTGGAATCCGCGCACGCTTTTGTCGGCCAGATGAATCCCCAATACCGCTTGCTCCGCCAGATGGCGGGCTTCCACCGAGCCCGCGGCCACATGCCGCGGCATAACCGCGCCGTCCGCCAGTTTATCCGCCGTTACGGCGCCGTCCTCCAGGCTTGCGGTGGCAACCGCTCCTTCGCCGAGATGCGGCCGCTTGACGGCCTTCGGCATGACATGCTTCGAGGAGACGGCGCCTTCGGCCAAGGCCCGCCCGGTCACGGCGCCATCCTGCAGAGCCCTGTCGAACACCGCGTTCTCGGACAGCTTGTCGGCGTTCACGCTGTCGTCCGCCAGTTTGGCCGTCGTCACCGCCAAATCCGCCAGCTTATCCGTAGCCACGCATTCCGGCGACAGCTTCAGCGAAGTAATCAGATGATCGGTCAGATGATGGGAAAATACGGAGCGAATGCCGAGCTGACGCTCGCCGACCGCTCCCGGCGCGAGATTTTTCTCCGTGACGGCTTCAATCTGGAGCGACGCCGTGCCGACCGAACCGTTCGCGAGATGGGCCGCCTCTACCGTCCCCGCGCGAATATGTCTGCCTGCAACGGAATTCGCGGCCAGCGCTTCTCCGGGCACGGACTCCTCGCTGAAGTGCTGCGGCTTCAGAGCGCCCGCCGCCAGCTGGGCCGACGTCACGCTCGCGTCGGCCAGATGCTCCGTCGTCACGGAAGCGGACGACAGATGACGGCTGGCGACCGCGTTGTCCGCCATCTTGGCCGAGGTGACGGCCTCCTCGGCCAGCTGAGGCGTTCCGATCGCCCCTTCCAGAACGTGCGCGGACTGAATCGTATCCGCCGCCAGCTGGACCGGGCCGACCGCGCCGTCCGCAAGATGAACCCGGCCGACGGATTGACCGGCCAGATGACGGCCGTTAACCGCGTCGTCCGCGAGATGGCGTTCGCCCACCGCCCCGTCGGCCAGCTTCTCGGCCGCAATGCCTCCCTTGGCGATATGCCGCGTCTGCACGGCTTCGTCCCCGAGCTTCGCCGAGACGATGCTCTGGTCCGCTATCTTCGTCGACGTAACCGCCTGATCGACGAGCTTCAGTGTCGTGACCGACTGATCGGCCAGCTTCGCAGCCGTGACCGATCCGTCCTGGAGATGCTTGGAGCTAACGGCGTCGTCCCCGAGATGGTCGGCCTTTACCGTCCCCGGCCGAAGATGCTCGGACAGCACGGAGCCGAGCGCGAGCTTGCTCCCGGCCACCGATCTTTCCGCCAATTCCCTTGTCCCTACGGCTCCGTCTCCGAGATGCTCCGCCGCGACGGACCGCGGAGCCAAATGCTTTCCCTGCAGCACCCCCAACGCCACATGGTCGGCTACGATCAGCCCTTCGGTCAGGTGCGGGGATTCGATCGCCCCCCGCGCCACTTTCTCCTTCGTCACCGCTCCGTCGCGCAGCTTCGAGGTCGTTACGGATGCTTCGGCCAGCTTCGAGGTGTCCACGACTTCGTTGGCGAGGTTCTCGCTGCGTATCGCGCCGCTGCGAATTTTTTCGGACGTAACGCTCTGGTCCTGCAGCAGTTCCGAAGTGATGACGGAAGCGTACAAATGCTTGGATTGAATCGATCCTTCGGCGATTTTGTCCGAGCTGATCGTCCGGTCCGCCAGCTTCTCCGACGAGACGCTTCCGTCGCGAAGCTTCTCGCCGGTAATCGAGCGGTCGCGGATTTTCTGGCCGGAAATCGAATTTTTGGTCAGATGGTCGCCGATGATCGATTCCGAAGCCAGCTTCGAGGACGTCACCGAACCGTCCGCCAGCTTAATGGCCGTCACGGAGAAATCCGCCAAGGAATCGGAAGCGACGGAGTCGGCGGCCAGATGCGTCGCCTTCACCGCGAACGGAGCCAGCTTCTCTCCGGTAATCGCTTCGTCGGCAATATCGTCGGTATAGACGAGGGGCGCCGGACGCGTCGGCATTCTTTTCTCCTCGAGCTTGGCTTGCCGCGCCTCCCGCTCCGCCGCTTCCTCTTCGGACGAGTCGCTCCCCTCCGACGCCTTGTTCATCATGGCCGCCAGCTCATCCGTTAACCGTTCGTTTTCCGAGCTTAGCGATTCGACAATCGAGACGATTTCCGGCTGCGAAGCCGCATCCGTCGATTCGAGCCCCGGGGGCGAAGCGGTCGCGATGGCGACGAGCTCCTCCGTCTCCTCGGGCGTCGATACGGTCTCCGACAGCGACGGGCCGTCGGACGCTTGAGCTGCGCCGGACGCTTGGGCCGTACCGGAAGCCGGGACGTCGGGCCTTCCCTTCTGAATCTTCTGAACCGCGTCGCGTTTCGGCTTTTCAACCGCCTGGCTCTCCGGCGCCGCTGCGGACGATCCGTGAACGTTCATCGGCTTTTTTTTCGATTTTTGTATGTCATCCAGCCATTTCAGCTCGAGTTTGTTCGGATCGTCGACGTAGTAGAGCGGCTTTCGCGACTTGGGAGCTTTGCCCGTTCGTTTCCTTTTCATGTCCCTCTCCTTCCTGTTCGTCGAATTCTCCAGTATCATATGCATTCACCCATGGGCGCGTCACGAGGATGGGCGACTGTCCCTCCTCCCGGGGGCCGCGGCGGGATCGCCTTGTTTCCGTCCGTCTCCCGTTGCGTTATAATGAAAGAACGATCGCAACCAGCCGCAAGGAGGAACACTCGTGGATAAAATCGTGCTCGAACGATGTGACGAAGGCTGCACCCACTCCGACCTTCGGCTGCAGGACGTGCGGCAGCTCATGATTACGGAGGATTCCGCCGGCCGATTGGCCGAGCTGTTCAAGGCGCTGGGAGATCCGACGCGAGTCCGACTGATCGGCGCGCTCCTGCACCGGGAGCTGTGCGTCCACGATCTGGCCGAGCTGCTGGACATGGGACAATCCGCGGTATCCCACCAGCTCAGATATTTGCGCAACATGCGCATGGTCAAGCGCCGCAAAAGCGGCAAAACCGTCTTCTATTCGCTCGACGACTCGCATATCGAACAGATTTTTCTGCAAACGCTGCAGCACCTGGAGCATTCGTAAGCGAAGCCGGTCCCGCCGACGGCAAAAAGACGCAAGCCTCCCCAGGGAGAGGCTTGCGTCTCTTTTTTAACGATTCATTCGTTCTGGAAGCCGAGCCAGCGGTCGGCCGTATGACGCCATTGGAAATTCGTCAATACCCTTTCCCGGCCCCGCCGCCCCATCTCCCGGCGTACCTCGCCGTTTGCCAGCAAAAAGCCGATTTTGCCGGCCAGCTCCGACGCGATCGAGACCGGGTCCGTGGAAACGAGAAAACCGGTATAGCCGTCCACGACGATTTCCTTCATCCCTCCGGCGCGCGTGGCGACGACCGGGAGCTCCGCGGCCATCGCCTCCAGGTTGACGAGCCCGAACGCCTCCCGGCCGACGGAAGGCACGACGGCCGCGTCCGCCATCGCGAACCATCTCGGGATATCGCGATGGGACACGTAGGGCTGAAAATGCACATGGCCTTTCATCCGCTTCGCGATCTGGTGCAGCCGCCTGACGTGTCCCGTCTCCCGGTGCGAGCCGTATCGCGCGCTGCCGACGATTACGATCAGCGCGTCGGGCACCGCGGCCCGAATGAGCGGGATCGCCGCGAGCAAATGCTTGACGCCCTTCTGCGGAACGAGCCGGCCGACGTAAATGGCGATCGGACGGTTTCCCCAGCCGTGACGGGCCCGCATCTCCTCGCGCATCGCCGCCCCCTCCGGCGCCGAGCTTCCGTAAAATCGCGACACGTCCACGCCCAGATGGTTAACCCGGATTTTATGCGCCGCTGTCGGAACGCGCGTCTGAATATAAGAGCGAAGAAATTCGCTGTTCACCTGTACGTAGTCCGCCGCCTGCAAACAGATTTTACGCTGCGCGGGCGTCAAGTACGGGGCGTTGATAAACGTGGTCGAATGCAGGTTGAGCCAGATCCGGCTTCCCGGAAACCGCCGCTTCAGCCTGGGCACCCACAGGGGACGATTCTCGACCTGGATCACGTCCGGCCTGGAACGGACCAGCCGTCCGCATACCCGCCGGAAATATTCGCCCTTGTTCGCGGCCGGGAATCTTTCCACCTTCGCGCCGTGCAGATTCCCCCTCGCAAGCAGCCGTTTCCCTTTTCTGCCGTAGATCGTAGCGTCGACACGGGGAACAAGCGCGGGAACGACCTTCTCGACCACGCGTTCGACCGAGCCTCCCATCGCGGAAGGAACCGGAAACGCGCCCGGCGTAATGAATGCGGCTTTCAGCATCGACCCATCTCCCTCGCCTGCTTCTATCCGCATCGTTTCCTTGCATGCAGGCTTTCGCTCCAGCATATACGCCGTTCCGGCGAAGGGTTACGGCGTCTACCCCGGCGCTGGACAAAGGGGCTATTGCACTTTATACGGGGTTATGTCACAATTCTCGGGAATGAGTTTATCGATAAAGGAGTGCTCGGTCGCATGACCCGTTGGCTGCTGCGTATTATGACAGAGCTGTCCTCGCGCAAATTCGTATCCCGCATGACGGGGCGGTTCGCCAAATCGTCCTTCAGCCGTCTCCTGATTCCCCGCTTCGCGGCGATCTACGGCATTCCCGTCGAGGAAGCGGAGAAAGCGATCGGGGAGTACCGCTCGCTGAACGAATTTTTTACCCGCAGGCTCAAGCCGGGACGCAGGCCCGTCGATCCCGCGCCCGACGCCCTGACGAGTCCGGTGGACGCGCTCGTTACCGGCTGCGGCGTCATCGAAGACGGCATGATGCTGCAGATCAAAGGACAAGACTATACGGTCGAGGAGCTGCTGAACGGCTCTCCGAGAATTTCCCAATATCGGCACGGCTACTTCTGGGTGCTGTATTTGAGTCCGACCGATTATCACCGCATTCACTCTCCTTGCGACGGCGAGCTGGTGGAAAGCGAGCCTATTCCCGGCAAAGTGTACCCGGTCAACGAATTCGGCCTCGTCTCGATGCGCCGCGTGCTGTCCCGCAACGAGCGGCTTGTCTCTTATATTTCTCACGAGGGCGGCGAAGTCGCCGTCGTGAAAGTCGGAGCGCTGAACGTCAGCAGCATCCGATACGTCGATCCGAAGCCCGATCGCCTGCGCCGCGGGGACGAGCTGGCCTACTTCGAATTCGGCTCCACCATCGTTCTGCTCACCGAGGACGGCACGTTAAAGCCCCGTCCGGATCTGAAATTGGGAGACAAAGTGCGCATGGGAGAAAAGCTTGGCACGTTGATCCCGAAAAGCCCGTCCGGCAGCCGATAAAAACGGCGCCGACGGGCTTTTTCTCTATAAGAGAACGGATTAGCGGATTTCGGACGGACTTTTCCCTGTATACTGCTTGAACTGCCGGCTGAAAAAGAAGATGTCGCGGTATCCGAGCGCATCGGCCACCTCGGTCACGTTCATGCCGGCGTGCAGCAGCAGATGCTGCGCGCGCTCGATGCGCGCCCGAATCATATACGTCTGCACGGACATGCCGATCAGCTCCTTGAACTTGATCGAGAAGTACCGCGAGGACAGACCGGCCCGCTTGCCCAGATCCTCGACGCGGTGGGCTTGCCCCGGATGCTGCATAATATAGTTCGCCACCTCGCGAATGCTCTCGCTGAGCTGGTTGCTGACCTTGCGTTCGACGGGCTCCTGGCGGTCGTGGCGCAGCAGATGGATCACCAACTGCTTGAGAATGAGCTGCGCCTCGATTTCGGCCGCATACGTTTTTACGAGAAACAAGCGCACGTACTTGGACAGCAGGTGCTCGAAATCGAACGTATCCTCCAACACGCGATACGGCTTCGGAACCTCCTCCGCCGCCTCGGACACGTCGAAATGAATATACGTCAGCACGAGCGGCTTTTGCGGATTGTGCGTCGCCCAGGTGTGGTCCCCTTTGCGAAACAGAAAACAGCTCCCCTTGCCCAATTTGTACATTTTATCGTTCAGAGACAGGTCTCCTTCGCCGCTCCATACGTAGAAAATGTCGTAGTTGGCCAGCGGCTTTTCCCGCTTCTGCCACTTCCAGCCCGGCTCGCACGAGATTTTGGCGAACGCCGAATGCAGCACGAAAGATGCGGGAGACAGGTTAATCATGAACGTTCCCTCCTTGTTCCGGGCTTGCGCGCAGCTCGCCAAGCGCAAGCGCCGCTTGCCGAATGCGGCGGACGCCGTCTTCAATCTGACGCTCGTTCAGATGGGAGAAGCCGAACAGCGCCGAGGGCGGCGGCTTCTCTCCGACCGGGATGTCGTATGCCGATCCGTCCTTCCATTTCACGCCGCGGCGCAAGCACGCTTCGAGCAGGCGGCGGTAAGCTTCCTCCGTTCCTTCCCATCTCGCGTACACGTGCAAGCCCGCATCGGACGGGAACGCCGTGAACAGCCCCTGCAAATCCGCATCCAGACAAGCGCGCAGCTTATTCTCCAGCTTGCCCAGCACGCGGCGCATCTTGCGCATGTGCCGGTCGTAGCCGCCCGAGGACATCCAGTTCGCCAGCGCCTGCTGCTCCGCGATGCCCGTCGGATAGGGATCGTACAGCTTTTTGGCGAGCAGGAACGGCTGCATCAGCTCCTGCGGAACGACCGCGAAGCCGATCCTCATGCTCGCGCTCATCGAGCGGGAGAACGTGCCGACATAGACGACCCGGCCTTCCCGGTCCAGCGCCTTCAGCGGCTCGATCGGCCGCCCTCCCCAGCGGAAGTCGCTGTCGTAATCGTCCTCGACGATCCAGGCGCCGCGCCTGGACGCCCACGCCAGCAGCGACAGCCGCCGCTCGTAGCTGAGCACGACGCCCGTAGGAAACTGCCGCGTTGGCGTGACGAACAGCAGCTCCGCGTCCCAATCCCGCGGCACGATGCCGCCGCCATCCGTTCGCCCCGCGACGATGGCCGCCCCGGTCGCCTTCACCGCGTTTCTCGTGCCGACGTAGCCGGGATTTTCGATGACCGCCGCCTTTCCCTCCTCCAGCAGCAGCTGGGACAGCAGGGCGATCGCCTGCATCGATCCGGATGTAACGACAATATCCTCCTCCCGGCATGGAATGCCCCGCTCCCGGCGCAATCTGCCGGCAATCGCCTTGCGCAGCGCCAGGCTTCCTTCCGTCCCGTGCCCGTCGGCCGCGCCGGAAGCCCCGAAGCTTCGCCACTGCTGCGCGACCTCCGCCTTCCACTCGTGCCAGGGAAAACGATCCGGGCCGAGACCGGCCGGAACGAACGAGACGACATCCGCTTCGTCCGCCGGGCGATCCCCGTCGTAATGCCCCTCCGATCCGTCCGACCGTGGCGCCGCTGACTGCGTTTCCTGCAGTCTGAGCCCCCATTTCGTGAGCCGGGGAGGCTCGGGGACCGTTTCGCCGCCGCTCTCCCGGCCGTCCGGAGACGGCCCGGTTCCCGTCTCCTCCCGCTCTGTTCCGGCGACGAAAGTGCCCTGTCCGACCCCGGCCTGCACGAACCCTTCCGCGGACAGCATTTCGTACGCCAGGCTGACGCTTCCGCGGGACAAGCCGTACAGCGCGGCCAGCTGTCTGGTGGAAGGCAGCTTCTCGCCGGGGGACAGCTTTCCCTGGCCGATCGCTTCCCGAATGGCCAAATACATGGCCAGATGTTTGCTGCCGCAATCGGACAGCTTGGCAAAATAAGCAAACGGAGAGGACATACGCTCTACCTTCTTGAGAAATGGACTAGTCATTTTACTGTAAAATGGATCTTTTCTCTTGTCAATGCACAGCGTACACTGTTTCACAACGAAACGAAAGCGAGCTGGTCCCATGAGAAGAAAAGAATTCAAAGCCGACGAGCAGGAATGCATCGATTTCCTGATGGAGAAGCACGACGGCGTGCTGACATTCGTCGGCGCCGACGGCTGGCCGAAGGCGGTTCCGTTGAACTACGCGTGGCAGGACGGCGCGGTTTATTTCCACGGCAGCAAGCACGGAGAGAAAATGGCGGGGCTGGCCAGCGATCCCCGGGCCGAATTCGTTGTCTACGAGGCGCATGCTTTTATTCCTTCCCATTTTACCGATCCTTATCTGGCCTGTCCCGCAACGGTATTCTTCCGCTCTGCGCGCATTCGCGGCACGATCGTCCAGGTCGAGGAAGCCGAAGAGAAAGCGGCCGCCCTCGGCGCGCTGCTGCGGGGCATGCAGCCGGAAGGCGGGCACGCGCCGATCGACGCGTCCGATCCGCGCTACGCGTCGTCCCTGCGCGGCGTAGCGGTCATGCGCCTGGACCCGGACAGCTTGACGGGCAAGTTCAAGTTCGGCCAGAACGTGCCGGAAGCCAAGCGGGAGAAAATCGTCGAAGGCCTGCTCGAGCGGGGGCTGCCGGGAGACGCGGATACGGTCGCGCGAATCCGCGACGCGGCACCCAAAAAGCGGCGGCTCCCATCCACGCCGGAGCAAGACTCCGGGTTATGAAACAAAACATTGAAAACGGATGAAATCTCGCTCCTTTTTTTCCGAGAAAACGCTCCCATACAATGACGCTCCCCGGTCAATGGTGTATAATATCTGCTAATGACAATTGGAAGGATGAAAGTGATGAATCCTCTTGCCCAGCAGTTGAACGAGACGATTGCCCGAGACAATCCGCACGCTGCCGAAATGCTTTCCAGCCTAGGCAAAGCCATCTATATGCCCAAGCTCGGCATTCTGAGCCAATCTGCCGAAGCGAAGCAGAAAGCGGGCACCTATAACGCCACGATCGGCATCGCGACGGAGAACGGCAAACCGATGCACCTGGAGGTCATTCAGGAGACGCTGTCCGCCTACGATCCGAAGGATCTTTACGAATATGCCCCTCCCGGGGGAAAACCGGAGCTCCGCACCGTCTGGCGGGATAAAATGCTGGCGGAAAACCCGTCCATCGGGAACAAAACGATCAGCCTGCCGGTTGTGACGAACGCGCTGACGCACGGTCTCAGCATCGTCTCCGACCTGTTCGCGGACGCCGGCGACGCGGTGATCGTACCGGACAAAAACTGGGAAAACTACGAGCTGACCTTCGGCGTTCGCCGCGGCGCGGACATGGTGTATTATCCGCTGTACGACGCCGACAACCGCTTTAACTCGGCAGGCTTGCGCGACGCGCTGCTCTCCCGGAAGGACAAAGGCAAAGCGATCGTGCTGCTCAACTTCCCGATCAACCCGACCGGCTACACGCCCGGAGCGGAGGAAGGCCGCGAGATCGTCGCCGCGATTCGCGACGCTGCGGAAGCCGGCATCAACGTCGTCGTCGTCACCGACGACGCCTACTTCGGCCTGTTTTTCGAAGATTCGCTGCAGGAATCGCTGTTCGGCATGCTCTGCGGGCTGCACGAGCGCGTGCTGGCCGTCAAGGTCGACGGCGCGACGAAGGAAGAATACGTATGGGGCTTCCGCGTCGGCTTCATCACCTACGGCGGACTGAGCGAAGCCAGCTTGACGGCGCTGGAGCAGAAGACGATCGGCAACATCCGTTCCACGATTTCCAGCGGCCCTCATCCTTCCCAGACGTTTATTCTGCGGGCGCTCAAATCGGATCGTTTTCAAGCGCAGAAGGAAGAGAAATTCCGCATTATGAAAGGCCGCGCCAACAAAGTGAAGGACTTGCTCGACAGCGGCAAATACGGCGACGTATGGACGTATTATCCGTTCAACTCCGGCTACTTCATGTGCCTGAATTTGACGGTCGACGCGGAAGCCGTACGCCAACGCCTGCTGAGCGCTTACGGCGTCGGCACGATCGCGCTGGGCGAGACCGATCTTCGCGTCGCCTTCTCCTGCATCGAGGAAGCCGATCTGGAAGATTTGTTCGACCGGATCTACAAAGCGGTGCTGGATGTGAAAACGGGCAACGCGTAACCCGACGGAAATGGAATGAAAGGCTTCTCGATTCGGCAGGAATAACGCCGATGCGAGAAGCCTTTTTTTACCGCCGATGCCGATTACAGATCGTCCTCGTCGTTGGACTTCGCGATTTTGCGCGGCATCCACCAGCCGCACCAGAGCAGACCGAACGCGAGCGCCGCCAGCCAGTAATCGAACCGCAGCGCATCCCCCGCTCCGGAATTGCCCAACGCCGTTCCCAGCCCCGCGGTCGCCGGCCCGACAATGCCGATGATCGCGACCGCCGCGATGCCGGACCAGCGCGAGACCGACGCGGCCGCGGGCAGCTTGCCCTGCGGAGGGATCGGCAGCGTATCCGCCGTCTCCACGAAACGCACCCGCTTCAGCTCGCTAAGCTGCAGGCCGCAGACGACGACCGAGACGGCGAAGAAGATCGCGTCCAGCAGCGCGCTTCCCGATACGGCAAGCACCAGGCAAGTAACGACGACCCATCTCCACAGCGCCCCGAAGGTCTCCCCGCGAAGGAACGTCTTGGCGTACAAATAGTGCCACGCCCGGCGTTTGCTCCATGGAACGAAATCGCCGGCCCACGCGATCCAGCGGCGGTAAGCCGGCTTGGCCGTCTCGGAGGGCACGTCCACGAACCAGCTGAGAAAACCCATCCATCTGCGGCGGTTCGACGCCTCCTCTTCGATCAGCCTGTCCCAAGGCAGCGCATGCTGCGGAGGCAGACGCCACAGCAGCGCCAGAACGACGAGGCAGACCGCCGCGAAAGGAATCGCCAGCCCCAACGGCTTGAGCAGCAGCGCCGCGACCGCCGCCACGGTCAGCAGCACGCGGACGGCTTTCAGCCCGATTCGCCATAATCGCGCGGCCATTCTGCGTTCGCGCCAGCCGCCGTAGACGTTAAAGCCGGCCAGCAGCGCGCAGGCAAGGGCCAGCGCGACGAGCGGATGGGTATCGACCAGCCCGGCCGTCTGCGGCGCGCGGCTATAGATCGGGGCATACAGCGCGAATACGGCCAGCATCCGAAGCACGCCCGCGACCAACGCGATGCGCAATGCGTCCCCGATATACCGTCCGAGCACGCGGTTTTCCATCGCCAGCAGAAAAATCGGATCGGCAGGACGCAAATAAGTGCGGAGCGGCGCGCGAATCGCCGCCAGCGAGAGGACGGCGACTCCGACCGGCTTCGCCGGCCAATCGGAGGGCACCGCCTTGAGCAAATCCGTATACCAGATCAGCGCCGCGAAAAAAATCGCCGACGCAAACAAGCCGAACCCGCTCTGGATCACATAGCGGGAATACGGCACGACTTCTTGCCGGAAAGCCGCGGCGCGTTCCCGACGAAGCGAACGCAGGAAGGCGCCCTGTTCCTCGTGCGAGACGTTACCCACCCGCGCGGCCCCCTTCCGCGGCTTCGACCAACGCCTCGAACACATCGTCCAGCGTCGCGTCCGCTCCGGAGCAGCCGGCCTGCTCCATCACTTCCCTCGGCGAGCCCTCCGCGATCAGCCGGCCTTTGTGCAGCACGACGAGCCGGTTCGCCTTGCGTTCGAGCGCAGGCAAAATATGCGAGCTGAGCAGAATCGCCGTGCCCTGCTCCCGGACCTCGTCCAGCGCTCCGATCAGTCCCCGGATCGCCAGCGGGTCCAATCCGAGGAACGGCTCGTCGATGATCAGCAGCGCGGGCTGCACGAGCAGAGCGTTCATCAGCATGACCTTCTGCTTCATCCCTTTGGACAGCGTATCGGGCAGCGCCTTCATCGCCTCGGTCATCCGGAACGTCGCGGCCAGCTTGTCGACCCGCTCCCAGGCGGCTCCCGGCTCCAGTCCGTAAGCCATCGCGGTCCACTGCAAATGCTCCTTCACCGTCAAGTTCGGAAACAGCGACGGCTGCTCGGGCACGTAAGCGACGGAGGAGCGATACAGCTCCCGGTTCTCCTCCAACGTCACTCCGGCCACCCGAACCTCCCCGCCGTGCGGAATCATCAGTCCTAGAATATGCTTGATGGCCGTGCTCTTCCCCGCTCCGTTCAGCCCGATCAAGCCCAGCAGCTCGCCGCGATTCAGCGACATCGATACGCCGTGCAGCACCGGTCTGCGCCTGCTGTAGCCCCCCGTCAGCTCCTTGATCACAAGCGCGGACTCGCCCGCCTTCCCTTGTTCGGATACCACCAATCTTCCTGCCTCCCCGATAAACAGCACAAATGCCTTTGTTCCCTTTATTATAGCGGGAGTAAGGCACGCTTACAAAAAAGGCGGCTTCAGACCGTGAAGTTGGTAGGGTCGATTCGGGCGCGCACGGTCACGGAAAAGCGGCAGGCCGGGTAAAGCTCCTCCCAATCGGCGATCATTTCGGGCGTCGCCGTCGTCCCGTGTCCAGAAGATTCGTAGAGGCGGTCAATGCCGTGTTCTTCCCGCCCTCGGCCAGCCCCCGCAAAGCCAGCGCGCTGATCGACCAATTGGGCACCTCGTTAAAAAATTGCGCGAACTCCCGGAGCACCCACGCCGTCACATCGATGAAATAAAATACGATACGCGAATCCGAACTTCGAACGGATGAAGTGCGTATTTCAGGCAAGCAAAAACGGCGGATCGGGCAAATTCCCCGACTCGCCGTTTTTTTGTTTTTCTACCGAATGCGACCCGTCAAGCCTGAATTTCGATCGTCTTCACAATGTTGTTCGATCCGCGGACGACGACGTTCGCGTTGGGCGACAAGCCCGCGCCTCCGCTAATCGTCGCGTTCGGGTCCACATCGTAGATAATGATATGGGTGACGCCGTCCGACGTTTTGTGCACGGAGATCGTCGCCAATTTGCCGTCCGGACCGAGCGTGAACGAGCCGAGCGTGCCGCTATCGACGAACTGCGCGCTTGCCGCGGCCGTCTTCGTCACTTCGATGAACACCGCTTTCCCCTCGTACGTGCGCACCAGCACCTCGTCTCCGGGCTGCAGCGCGGAGATCGGCGCTTTAACGTTATCGCGGAAAATGAACACGCTGCCGTCGAAGGCTACCGTCTCCGCCGTGCCGTCCGCTTTTCTCACCGTCAACGCGTTGCCCGCGACCGTCTCGACTTTGCCGACGATCGCTTGCGCCCTGCCCTCCTCGGGCAGCTGCCGATCGACGCGGTCCAGCAGCGAAGCCAGCTCCGCGCGCGTGACCGGACGATTGGGCTGGAACGTCTTGTCGTCGTAGCCTTTGATCAGATTTTTCTCCAGCGCCACCGCGATGTATCCGACGGAGCCCGCCGGAATCTCCTTCGCGTCGCGGAACGGCAGCTCCGTATCCATCTTTTGCTTCGCTTCGCCCTCCAGCTTCATCGCCTTGACGAGCAGAACGGACGCCCAGAGCCGGGTGGCCGGCTTATCGGGCTCGACCGCCGCGTCCGTCTCGGAGAACAAATCGTTCTCCAGCGCCACGGCGACATAACCTACCGCCCAGCCGTATTTTTTCTTCAGTTGGGCAAAGTCTTTGAAATTCAGTTTGGCGTTTGCGTTTTCCGGCTTTTCGGCTTCTTCCTTAAGTCCCAGCAAACGCACCGCGGCGACCAGCGCCTCGATTCGGCTGATGTTGTTGCGCGGCTTGAAGCTGCCGTCTCCGTAACCGTTGAATACGCCTTGGGAGGCGAGTCTGACAATCGACCCGTACGCCCATTTCCACTCTTTGCCGTTCACGTCTTTATAATTCAAATGAATGCCGTTTTTGCCGCGTTTGTCGTCGTGCCGGTTTTTGGAGCCTTGATCCGATTTCGCCGAAGCCATCGCCGCGGTCGCGCTTCCCGCAAGCATGGCCAACGCCAGCGTGGCCGCCGCCGTCTTCTTAAGGACCGGTTGCATCTGTTTCATCGTGAGGCCTCTCCTTTGCAGCGAGCTTATTACGGGGATTGCCCGTATACATAGCATTCAGGGAAATACCCCTCGCTGGCAAGGCCCAAAACGCGAAATAAGGCTCAAGTAGGAACCCGCCGCCGGAATCCGCAGCCGATCATGAATAATTCCGTTTCCTTCGTACCATGGTATTAAGAACCATGTTCGCAAGGAGGGTGTCGACGTTTATGTCCCACCGTTTGTTTACCGTCTTGGCGAGCTGCCTGGCGGCCGCTTGTCTGATTTTGACCTCGACCGCCGCCGCCAACCCTTATTCCCCTTATCACTTCGGATTCAAAAAGAGCAAGCAGGGAAGCCTGCCGTCCATCGCGGAGGAAGGCTTCATCGAGGTTCTGCGGAAGCAGGAAGCCATCTTCCTCGGCAGTACGGACAGCAAGGAGCTGTACTTGACCTTCGACAACGGCTACGAGAACGGCTATACCCCCGGCATTCTCGATGTTCTTCGGGACAAGCGGGTTCCCGCCGCCTTTTTCGTGACCGGACATTTCGTCAAGGACCAGCCGGAGCTGGTGCGGAGAATGGCGAAAGAGGGGCATCTGGTCGGCAACCATTCCTGGAGCCATCCGGACTTGAGCCAGGTCGGAGCGGAACGGATCCGCAGCGAAATGGATCAAGTCAAGCAAGGAGTCGCGGAGCTTACGAACGTTCCGGAGATGCCGTACATGCGGCCGCCGCGAGGCATATTCAGCGATCGGATGCTGGGCGTCTGCCGGGAGCTCGGGTATACCGGCGTATTCTGGTCGGTCGCGTACAAGGATTGGGACGTTCATGCGCAGCGAGGGTGGAAATACGCGTACGACAGCGTTATGGGCCAGCTGCACCCCGGCGCCGTTATTCTGCTTCACTCCGTCTCCCGCGACAACGCCGAAGCGCTAGGCCGCATTATCGACGCCGCGCGCGCCCAGGGCTACGAGTTCAAGAGCCTGGACGAGCTGAAAACGAAAACGTACCGGTGACGGTCCGGACGACGAAAGCAACGCTCGCGCAATCGCCGCGGGCGCTGCTTTTTCGCGTCCTGTCGGGGCGGCGAATGCCGGTTTTTCCTCGCCGCCCCTTAAGCGCGGATATGCCGCGGCCGGTTGTATCGCTGCGACAAAGCGTTACGCGATCCGAATTTTTGAAGCTGGTGCAGCGGGCCGTTTCATGCGATGATAGGAAGAAAAACCAACGAGGTGGTCAGCATGAAACGTCCCCGCATAGTCGTGGTGGGCAGCTTGAATATGGATCTGGTCGTCACCGCCGACCGGGCGCCGCAAACCGGGGAGACGCTCCAGGGGGAATCCGTCCATTTCATTCCCGGGGGCAAAGGGGCGAACCAGGCGGTCGCCTGCGCCCGGCTGGGAGCCGAAGCACATATGATCGGCGCCGTCGGCAGCGATCCGTTCGGAACGACAATCGTGGACGAGATGAGGAAAAACGGGGTCCTGACGGACCGCATCGACGTCCTGAAAGATACCGCGACGGGAATCGCCTCGATTCTCCATACGCACGAGGACAACAGCATCGTCATCGTTCCGGGAGCGAACGGCGAGGTGACGCCGGAGCGGGTCGAACGGTCGCGCGACTTGATCGCCCAAGCCGACGTACTGCTCGTGCAGCTGGAAATCCCGCTCGAAGCGGCCGCGGCCGCGCTGCGCATTGCCAGGCAAGCGGGCGTTCGGACGATTCTTAACCCGGCTCCGGCGCGAAGATTGCCCGAGGAGATGCTCCGCTCCGCCGACTACATTACGCCCAACGAAACCGAATTCGCCATTCTCGGCGCATATGGGGACGGAGAGGCCGCAGACGACATGCCGCCGGCGAATTGGGAGATGGGACTGTCCGAATGGACGAGCCGTTACGGCCATGCCGTCATCCTTACCCGCGGCAAGCACGGGGCCTCCTACGTCAAGGACGGCGCGGCCGAGACGATTGCCGCGCCGCCGGTACAGCCCGTCGACACGACCGGGGCCGGCGATTGCCTGAACGCCGCTTTCGCCTACGGGCTCGCCTCCGGCTGGGATACGGAGCACGCGCTCCGCTTCGCGGTTAGAGCCGCTTCCCTGTCGGTTACGAAATTCGGCGCCCAGGACGGCATGCCTACTCTCGCAGAAGTCGAGGGTCTTCCGCAATAATGCCAAATAAAGCCGCCTTCCGCCCGGTTCGCGAACCGCAGCGCAGAAGACGGCTTATTTTAACATCCTCCGAAAACATCCCATTTGTGCGCCGATGCCTCTATGTTAGAACACCGCCCCACCATTCTGCACATTTTCCGCCGCGATAACCGATTTCTTAGCACATCGGCCCGCCATTCTGCACATTTTTCGCTGCGATAACCGATTTCTTAGCACATCGGCCAGCCATTCTGCACATTTTCCGCCGCGATAACCGATTCCTTAGCACATCGGCCAGCCATTCTGCACATTTTGCGCCGCGATAGCCGATTTCTTAGCACATCGACCCGCCATTCTGCACATTTTCCGCCGCGATAACCGATTCTTTAGCACATCGGCCAGCCATTCTGCACATTTTCCGCCGCGATAGCCGATTTCTTAACACATCGACCCGCCATTCTGCACATTTTGCGCCGCGATAGCCGATTTCTTAACACATCGACCCGCCATTCTGCACATTTTCCGCCACGATAACCGATTCTTTAGCACATCGACTCGCCATTCACGCCATGTTCCTCGACGATAGCCGATTTTGAGTAACATCCCTCAAACGCCCCAGCCAAGCTCGCCAATGTGCGATTCTTTGGAGTAACGTTTCGCAGCGGCTCCGGGAAAGTATGCGCGCGAACGAATTAGTCGCAGATTTTAGTCTTGCTTGGGCGCGGAGGCCGCTTCACGCTTCGCCTTCAGCCACTTCGGAGCGCCCTTGTTCTTCTGGTCTCGTGCGCGTTCCGACTTTGTTTTGCCCGGCTTGGACTTGGCAGCAGACGGGGCCGCTTTGGTAGCAGGCGCGGCCTTCCCACCCGTCGAAGCCGCTTTTGACGCAGTCACACCCTTGCCAACCGTCGAAGCCTCTTTAGACGCAGGCGTGGCCTTGCCGGAAGACGAAGCGCCCTTGCCGGTCGGCAACGCACCTTTGGCCGCAGGCTTAGCCGTGGAAGCGACCGGCGAGCCGCCGGCTCTCGACGACGGCTGTCGACGTACCGGATCGGCAGTCGGAACGTGCCCTGCGCGCTCGGAGGCCGCCTCGTCCCGCTGCGGCTTCCGTGCTTCCAGCGATTCCAGGTACTCGGCCTTCGACTTCCATCCCGGGCGGCCGTCCTTCGCGGCGGCACCGTCCCCCGCATGCGCCTTGCGGCCCCTGCCGCCGGTTCCTCTGCTCGCCATGCCTTCCTCGTAAGACACGACCCGTCCCTCGTACAGCGTTTTCGGCTCGATCGAGATGCCCAGCTGCTTCTCCAGCTTGTCGATAATAAAGCGCTCCTCCGGGGCGATCAGCGTTACGGACGTTCCCTCGCGTCCCATCCTTGCCGTCCGCCCCGAGCGGTGAACATAATGATCCGCGTCGAGCGCAGGCTCCAGCTGGATGACGAGCGGCAGCCCGGGCAGGTCGAGCCCTCTGGCCGCGACGTCCGTCGCGATCAGCAGCCTCGTGCGCCCTTTGCGGAAGCGCTGCATCACCTCTCCGCGCTCCTGGCCTCTCGTGTCGCCGTACAGCGCGTCGACCGACAGGCCCTCGTAACGCAGCTTGGCGAGCAGCTCCCCGATTTTCTCGGTATCGTTGACGAACAACAGCGCGGAAGACGGCTTCATATGACGGACGATTTTCTGGACAAGATCGATCTTGTCGCGCCGGTCGCCAAGGAAATACCAATGCTTAAGCGTAGCCGACAGCCCGTTCTCGCTCTCCTGCTCCGTCACATCGGACACCCACGGGTCCTTCTGCCATTTCACCTCCGCCTCGCGCATCGCCTGCGACCGGGTTGCCGACACGAAGACGGTCTGTCGTTCGCGAGAGCACAGCTTCAGCAGATGCTCGACGTCGCCCCTGCCCCCAAGGGAAAAAATCCGGTCCGTTTCGTCGACGACGACAAAGCCGACCGCATGCAGCGACAGCTTGCGGGTGTTCGCCACCTCGCGCACGCGTCCCGGCGTGCCGACGATCAGCGCGGGCTTGCTCTTCATCCGTTCGAGCTGCCGCGCGAGCGAAGCGCCGCCGATTAGCGCCGCGGCCTTAATGCCGAGCGGCTGCCCGTAGGCCTCCGCCTCGCGCATAATCTGCATCGCCAGCTCCTGGGTCGGCGCCAACACGAGCGCCTGCACCTCCTTGCGCGAGCCGTCGACGCTCTGCAGCAGCGGCAGCAAATACGCCAGCGTCTTGCCCGTCCCCGTCGGCGAGATCAGAACGCCGTCCCTGCCGCCAAGCAGCGCGGGCAAAGCCTGGCGCTGAACCTCGGACGGCTGCGTAATTCCGGAGGCCGCCAGCTTGCCGGCCAGCGTCTCGTTTAACCCCAAAGCAACAAAGTCCATCCTTACAACCCCTTTATCTCATAAAAACCTATTTTCGATTCGTCAGCTTTCCGAACAGCGCGTTGCCGAGCCGCGGAAACAGCAGCATAAACTTCGCTCCGACGGCCGCGGTCCAAGGCAGGTCCAATTCGGGCCTGCGCTTCTCGATAACCGATACGATCGCGCGCGCGACTTTATCCGGCGGCATCATGAACCAGCTTACGTTGCGCACGTACTGCCCGTCCGGATCGGCGCGCTCGAAGAACGGCGTATCGATCGGGCCCGGATTCACCGCCGAGACGGCGACTCCCGTCCCTTGCAGCTCCTGGCGCAAAGCATTCGTAAAGCCGAGCACGGCGTGCTTGGTCGCGGAGTAGCCGGTCGACTTCGCGGTCGCCATTTTTCCCGCCATCGAAGCGACGTTGACGATATGTCCTTGACCGGCCTTCAGCATGTAAGGCAGCACGGCGTGCGCGCAGCGAACCGAGCCCATGTAGTTGACGTCCATCATCTCTTGAAAATGGGAGATCGGAGCGTCCGCGAAACGGACGAATTCCCCGTATCCCGCATTGTTCAGCAGGATGTCGATTTTGCCGTACCGCTCGACGATCCGCGCCGCAGTGTCGCGAACCTGCTCGTCCGAACGAACGTCCATCCCGTATACCGCATGCTCTCCGGGGATGGAGGCGGCCAGCTTCTCCATTTTGTCCACGGAACGGGCCGTCAGAACGGGAATCGCTCCCCGTTCGGCCAGCAGAACGGCCAGCCTCGCTCCGATGCCGCTCGACGCTCCGGTGACGAGCGCCACTTTGCCGCGCAGCTCTACTCTCATCATAACCCCTCCCGGACAAATTACGCATCCAGCCGAATCGGCCCATGAAAAAAGCCCCTGACGGGGCCTTCGAACCTATGTATCAGGCGATCAGAACTTGAATCTCCATCTCTCCGATTCCGTCCATAATCAGGGGAACCGCCAGCGCCCTCGTAGCCCCGGTAGCCGAAGCGAAGTGCGCCTCCATAATCTTCGGAGGGGTAATGTCGACGTGAACGCCTTGATTGTAAAGCATCGTGCTGGCGTTGCCGCTGATCATGTTGCCCAGCTCCGAGATCGCGCTTTTGCTCATATCGTCGATCTCCGTAATGGCGTAACCGCCCATCATCGCGGACACGATGCGCAGGGCCACCGATTCGCTCAGTCCAAATACGATATCTCCGGTCAAATGACCCGTTAGTCCGATTTGAATCCATACATGGTTTTCCGCGAACTTGATATCCCGAATCGAGAGCTGTCCCGTGCTGGGACGAATTTGCACCATCTGCTCGATCACCATCCGCGCGGATTCCAAAAACGGGTTGATGTACTCAGCCTTCATGCCTGAACGCGCCCCTTGTCTGTTTGGATTGAACCGCTAGCCGAAACCACTTTCCTTTATTATACTTAATTCATAGGTACAAGTACACTGATTTTTGTCAAGGGAGGAAGATCGATGCCGAATGTTTGGGCGCATCTTCAGTTCGGCAGGGAAGTTCTGAGCGCAATTCAGGCCGATAGTCCTATGGGATCGCCGCCTTGGAAAACCGCTTTCCAGCTTGGCTGCCAAGGTCCGGACTTCCTTTTCTACGATCGATATTTGCCCTGGCAGACCGGGGACACCGACCTGAACAAGCTGGGGGCGCTGATGCACGTGCAGCACTGCGGCCCTTTCCTGCTGTCCTTGCTCGAGGAAGCGAGAACCCGTTCAGCGGAGGATCCGGCAGCGGCGTACTGCCTCGGGTTTTTGCTCCATCATCTGCTCGACCGCCATCTTCATCCGTTCGTGTTCAGCCGCTCCGGCTTTCGAAAATGGGACCATCAGTTCTACGAAACGGCTATGGACGCGGAAATTATGATGCGCCGCGCGGGCGTTAGCACCGCCAGGACGCCGGTCGCTCCCGAGATCGAAACGGGAGGCCGCCTGCCCGGAGGCTTCGCCGCCGACTTCCTCCGCATCGCCCGGCTGCATTATCCGATGCCGGCGGAGCGGATCTCGCCCGGACAGCTCGACCGGGCGGTCGCGCAGATGCAGCAAGCCCAGCGGCTGTTCTTCGACCCGAGCGGCTGGAAGGGGCGCCTTGTCTTCGGACAGCTGCAGCCGTTCTCCCCGCCTCGCCGCAGGCTGGCCTGGGACGTGCTGAACGATGCCCGGAAAGGCTGGATCGACCCGAGCGACCGCACCGTCGTCCATTGCGACAGCGCGATGGAGCTGTGGGAGCGAGCCCTGACGGACGGACGCGAGACGACGGCGGCTGCGCTCCGCTGGCTGGGCCGCGGCCCGGACGACGAAGAAGCAGCCCGGCTGAAAGCGAGTTTCGCCGGGCTGCTCGGAAATATCTCCTATGAAACCGGCAAATCTTGCGGCAGCGCCGCCATCGTCTACGCGGATTCGGTTATTCCGGGCTGATGCGGCCCGGGACGGCGAAGCGCGGATGCGCTGCGCCGTCGAACGTTCTACCCGGCAGAAGACCGTCCCGGCAGCGAGTCGGCGGCAGGCTGGGAAGGTCCGGGAACCTTTGCGTTCTTGGACGTTTCTTCCTTGGCCTTCGCCTGCGATTTGTCGTGCTCCCGCTTCTCGATCCAGCCGCCGATGCGGACGAATGCGAAGACGACCGCGATCGCGAACAGGACATACCCGTAGAAGCCCGCGCCGGTACCGATGCCGACGCCTCCTGCGAACAAGATCATCGCCGCGGAAGTCAGTCCCTTCACCTCGAAGCCGGACTTCATGATCAAGCCGGCTCCGAGAAATCCCAAACCGGTCACGATCTGGGCCGCCAGACGCATCGGGTCCATCATCGTTCGATCGTGCAGACGGCTGAACACGCCCACGCTCTCGATCGATACGATCGTGATCAGCGCGCAGGCGACCGTCACGAACGTAAACGTCTTGACGCCGGCCGGCTTATTTTTATGAGTGCGGTCGAATCCGATCAGCAGCCCGAGAACGGCGCTGATCAGGATGCGGAAATAAAATTCGTAGTTCTTGAACACAACGAAGACAAAATCGATCGCGTTTGACATGTTCTACCCCTGCCCATCATTCGGTTCGTACTTGTTCATGAAGCATGAGCCCGGATACGGAATCCAGTATATAGTCCGGTTTCGCCAGAGCTGCCCGAATGTCCTCCGCGGAGGTCGCGCCGGTAAGCACAAGCGCCGTGCGCATGCCCGCAAGCTGTCCCATCAGAATATCCGTCTCCAGACGATCCCCGACCATCAGGCAATCGGAGGCCCCGACCTGCAAAATATTCAGCGCCGTCGACGCCATTAAAGCCGAGGGCTTGCCCATAATCACATCGATCTTCCTGTTGGTCACCGCTTCAATGGCGCCGATCATGCCTCCGCAATCGGGGACTTCCCCTCCCGAGACGGGACAAGTTCGATCGGGATGCGTAGCGATCACGTGAGCGCCTTGGCGAATCGATTGATACGCAAAATCCAGATGCCTGTAATGGAATTCCCGGTCCCACGAAACGACGACCATCTCGGTTTCTTCCGGAGACTCCGCGAACCGGATGCCTCCTTGCCGCAATTCCTCCTTCAGCGCCTCCTCCCCGATCAGATAGACGGGCGCTGCGGGATAGTGTTTATGCAAATATTGAAGGGTAACGACGGAAGGGCTCAGCAGGTTTTCCAGATCGACCTCAATGCCGAAGCCGCGAAGTTTTTTTACGTATCTTTCACGGGATTCAATCGTCTTGTTGGTGAGAAACAGCATTTTTTTACGGTGCGCTTGCAAATATTCGATCGTCTCCGCCGCTCCCTTAATCGCAGCGTCCCCAAGATAAATCGTCCCGTCCAGGTCGAAAATGTAGCCAGCAAATTGATCCATGATCGTTTCCTTTCCATTCAGGGCGCCGAGCCTCGCGAAAAAAAAGAGAAGTCCCTTTGCAATCCTTGCACACTCGCGTCGCCGCAAGGTGTGGATTCATGCAAAGGGCTTCTCCATGTCTCTGCCCATTGAATCTAGCTATAGAATTATTGTTGATCTTGCCAGCGCCACAGCTCTTTGCTGGAAGTCGAAATTCCGATGGCTCCGCTCCGGATGGCGCCGTTCAAATCGTCCATGTCGATCATCAATCCGCCGGCGATGACCGGAATGTCGGTTTCCTTGCGGATCCGGCCCATAATTTTCGAGCAAACCATGCCAGGGAGCACTTCGATCGCATCGGGCTTGGAAGATTTGGCCAATTTTATGCCATTGTCGAGCGATACGGAATCGAATGTAAATAAACGCTGCACCGTGATCAGTCCCAGCTTATGCGCTTCGGAGATAATCGAGCTTTTGGTGGTAATAATCCCGTCTGCGCCGATCGTTTTGGCCAGATAAGCCACTCCGACTTTATCCTTTCCCAGCCCTTCTACGAGGTCGAAGTGAATAAAGGAGAGCTTGCCCGCATCTCGAATTTGATTAACGGTTTCGCCTAACGTAAATATATCCGCCTTCAGCACGCAAACGATATGGGACGTCGTTTGCAAAATCTCGCTCAGATCGTTTTCGTGCACCAGCGTGGCGATCACGGGCTTGCGTTTCAGACAATAGGTAATTCTGTCGATTCCCGAAGTTGTTGTCCCTGACATTTTAACCCTCCTGATTCTGGTCTCGGCAGCTCCGCCGGCTTAGGCGTCCAACAGAGCTCTAAGCCTGCCGGGACAATCCGATAATATTCCGGATACCCCGTAATCGATTACCTGCTTCATATCGCTTTCGGAATTGACGGTATAGGCATAAACCTTCAAGCCGCGGCTCAATGCATCCTCCACGTCCCGCTTGTTGAGATGCACATAGTTGGGATGAAGAGAATGAACCGGAATATCGACCAATTCGGTCAGCCGATAATGATCGACCAGGTTATTCGAGTAAGTGAGGCCGATGCGAAGGTCCGGTTCGATTCGTTTGACAAGGCTCAGGCTTTTGAAATCGAAAGAAACGATAATGACGTTGGAGATGCGGTTTTTCCGTTTCAACAAGTCGATAAGTCTGGGCTCGATTTCCCCGTCGCATGAATTTTTGATTTCAATATTCAATTCGATTGAAGGCGGCACCGCGTCGAGCACTTCTTCGAGCAGCGGAATTCTTTCGCCGGCATAATCCTCGCGGAACCATCTTCCCGCGTCCGCCTGTTTCAATTCCGACGTCTTCAGCTGTCTGATCGCCCCCCGACGATCCGTCGTGCGGTCAATCGTGCGGTCATGGCAAACGACGATGTCGTTGTCCGCAGAAAGCTGGATATCCAGTTCGATCGCGTCGCACTTCTGCCGTACGGCAAGAGCGAACGAAGCAAGCGTATTTTCGGGCGCTTCCGCAGCGCACCCGCGATGCCCGATTACGATTAATTCCGATTTCGACATGGTGTCACCTCATAGGACGTATTCTTGTATCATTCGAGCCGCTCCCCTTGGCGGGCGTTCCCTGCTTGGTCACTTGACGCCGACGTGCATAAAGCTGTTAATGAATTTGCGCTGGAAAATTAAAAAGCCGGCAATGAGCGGAAGCACGATAATCAGGGTTGCCGCCGATACGGCGGACCACTGCGCGCCGGTCTCGGAGGAGCCCGCATAGATGGCCAAACCAACCGTAAGCGGACGATTCTCCGGCGAGCTGGTCACGATGAGCGGCCACAGGAAGCTGTTCCAGTGCGCGCTGATGGACACGATGCTGAAGGCGATCAAGGTCGGGACGGATAACGGAACGTAAATTCTCCAGATCATCTGAACCATATTGCAGCCTTCCAGCCTGGCCGCCTCGTCCATTTCGACCGGCACGGCTTTGAACGTCTGGCGCAGCAGGAAAATCCCGAAGGCCGACGCGAAGGCCGGCAGCATAATCGCCAGCTTCGTATCGTACAAATTCATATCGCTGATCGTCAAATAATTCGGCGCGATCAGGGATTCCGGCGGAATCATGATTTGAATCATGACGACGATCAGCATCGCGTTGCTTCCCCAGAAGGCCAGCCTCGCAAACGCGTAAGCGGCCAGAGTCACGGAAAACAATTGAAAGATAAGAATGCCCAAAACAATGATGATCGTATTGATGTAATACTGGTTAAATGCCGCGCCCTGCCATGCGTCCACGAAATTGGACAAGGTGAATTTCAATGTCGTAAAATCCGCCTGCATCGCCAGCTCGCTCGGGCGAATCGAGGTCCATAGAATCCATGCGAACGGAACGAACCATAGAATGCCCATCACGATCATGAAAAGCTGTAATAATCTTCGCATCTGCACACCCTAGTTATAGTGAATTTTTTTATCCAGGCCAAAGAACTGAACGCTCGCGAGCGCCAAAAGAATGGCGGCCAGGATCAAAGTCAGCGCGGCGGCCAATCCCGTGTTCCAGGAAGAGAAGGCCGTCTCGTAAATGTAATACAGAAGCAGGTTGCTGGCGTTGTTAGGTCCGCCTCCCGTCATGATCGGCAGGTGGTCGACCATCCGGAACCCGTGCGTGGTCGATATAATGAGAATAAACAGCGTGCTTGGCATCAATAACGGAAACGTGATTTTGAAAAACATGTAGGAAGGCTTGGCGCCGTCCACCTCCGCGGCCTCGTACATATCTTTCGGAATATTTTGCAGTCCGGCCAGATAGAAAACCATCAGATAACCGGCTTCTTTCCATATCATCATGATCATGGTGGACGCTAACGCCGTGCTCGGGTCGCCCAGCCAATTGAAGGACGACAACCCGATTTTCTCCAGGACCATATTCAACAAACCATAATTAGGGGTGTAAATGAACAGCCATATGTTGGCGGCCGCTATGGTCGGCAGAACGGTCGGATAGAAAAAGAACGTACGAAGAATTCCGCTGCCCCTAAACGCTTTATTGACAAACACCGCCATCATCAGCGCGATCGCAATGCTGACCGGCACGGTGCCTGCAACGAAGATAAACGTATTCTTCATGACCTTCCAGAAAACTTCATTTCCCCATAGGCTTCGAAAGTTCCCTAACCCCGCGAACTCGGGGCTAGGGAGACTTATTCTGTTGTAAAACAAACTGTTGTACACCGTTCTCCCGAGAGGAAAGAACGTAAACAGGCCGAGAAAAAGGAGGGAAGGCAGGAGCAGGGAATACCCGTAGATATTCGTTTTGGCTTGTCTGGATCGCAATAGCTTCATCGGTATACCGTCTCCCGGTTCTGTTAATTATGATATTGCTTCAACGCTTCGTCCGCCGCCTTCTGTATTTTCTTCAACGATTCCGCAGGGTCGGCGTTGCTTACGATGGCCGCTTGCAATTCGGACATGAATACCTTCGTAATTTCCCCTTGGTTATGAACGGAGAATGATGAGGCGGCATACTCCAGTTGATCGCGCGCCGTCAGGAATTGCGGGAATTCCGCGGTGAACTTCTTCATCGTTTCGGTATCGTACGACGACTTCGTTGCCGCGACGTAACCCGTATCGATGCTGAATTGCGCCATGCGCTCCGGTTCCGTCAACCAGCGAATGAATGTCCAGGCGGCATCCTGCCGTTCTTGCGGCAAGCCTTTGATAATGTAGAGATTGGCTCCTCCGACAGGCGTTCCGTATTGTTTGCCCGCAGGCAGGAACGCGGTGCCGAAATCGAAGGTCGCGCCATTCCGGACGGTGCCCAAGTTCCCCGTCGTGTGGTACATCATCGCCGTTTTCTGGCTGATGAAATCCGTAGGAATCGTCCCCCATGCCGTAGCGCCCGTCGGCATCATTTTATGCTCGTAGATCATATCCTTCCAGAATTGCAGCGCTTCCACGTTTTCCGGAGTATCGAGGTACATTTCCGTTCCGTCTTGATTCATGATGTTTTTGCCGTTCTGCAGCGCGAAGGCATGGAACATCCATTGGATAAAATCCGTCGCCGTAATTTCCAATCCCCACGTTCCGTCTTTCGTCAATGCTTTGCCGTATTCCACCAGCTCGGCATAGTTGGTCGGCGGTTTCTCCGGGTCAAGCCCCGCTTTCCTGAAGAGATCTTTATTGTAGTAAAGGATGATCGTGCTCCTTTGAAACGGAATGCTGTACAGTTGTCCTTCGGTCCGGCCATTCGCCAGGAAAGCTTCGTAGAAGTCGTTGACATAGGCATCGCCGCCGTCCTTGGCAATCAGATCGTCGAGCGGCATGATCGCATCCATGTCCAGCAGTTCGAACAAGGCCGTCGAAGAAAGCAGGGTCAGATCCGGAGAATCCTTGCCCATGACCCCGGTCTTTACTTTGACGAGCGTATCTTGGTAGCTTCCGGAAAATACGTTCTTTACGGTAATGTCGGGTCCGTGTTCCTCGTTGAATTGCGCGGCCAGAGCGTCGAACACTTCCCGTATGGAGCCGCCGGCGGCAACCGGATAGAAGAATACCAGTTCGATAGGCTCTTTCTTGGCTTCCGACGGAGCGCCGCTCGACGAGGATGCAGGCTGTGTTCCGGATGCCGACGGAGAAGTTTTGGATTCGTTATTTTTGGAAGAACAAGCCGCAAGGGCGGCAACGCTCGCGATAAGCATAATCGACAGACAAACTTTCAACATTTTGAATCGCATATCTTCATCCCTCTTTTTTGGTAGATTCTCTCTCTTTTTTTGTGAATGTTTTCATTTTTTGAAAATGCAAATAAACGATGAGAAACTTATCTAAAACCTCCTTCCAAAATGGATTCGCAGTTTTAGACTAAGGGTTTCTCATCGTCTCTACCCGTCCGTCTTAAGCGCCCCACAGAGTATAGCGCTTACAAAATATGAAGTTTGTGAACAAATCCGATTCTAGCATGATGCAATATAGCTGTCAAGCTTGGGAGGAACGGCTCAATCGAACACGCTATCGGCTACGTAATAGACTTTTTGCGTGTTTTGTTTGTTGACCGTATCCGGAACGATTGTAAAATAGACGTTGCCGTTTTTAGGCTGCACGCCTTCGATTTCATACATTCCGACGTTGGTGATGTTTACGAGCGTCTGGTAGGCCCCCGTATTGGACATCAAGGCAATCTGCGGAACCTCCCCGGCCCCGCCGCCGGACGTGTAAATCTTCGTTTTGCTGTAAATATCGGCGCCCTGGAAGGAGTTGTTCGGTCTGACGATCGCGCTTCCCGATTGCGTGAAGCTTGTAACCAGGGCGTTTTTTGCGGCTGTGCTGTCCATTCGCACCTGCTGATTATTGTCCAGCAGCTGATTCAGTTTTTTCGTGTCGTAGATGGACCAGGTTACGGTTTTTTGCTTGGTTTGGATGCGGAAGATCGTATAGCTGCCGTTGCCGGCGCCGGCAACCCGATAGGTGTCGCCCAATCTCGTTCCGGTTGCATTGGCGTAATTCATGTACGTGAATCGATGAAGGTCCGTATAATCGTAGACCATGCCGGGCGAATATTGCAGCCTTGCCACCTGAAGCGACCAGTAACGCTCCGTGGAGGGGTCCGCCTTCGAGCTGATGTAGAAATAATTTTCGCCGTCGTATTCGTACATATCCAGCGTTTCGCAATGTCCGGCGTTGGTAACGGTCATTTCGTCCATATACGTCGCGTCGTTTCCGCTTATCGACAATCTGGAGAGATGGCAATCCCCCTCATCCCGCTGGAGGACGTACAGATAGGTGGAACCGAGATAAGCTTTCTGGACGACCTTGTTGTGATTAAGCCCCAGAATATTGTAAGCAAGCGTTGCCGAAGCGTTAACCGTTTTCTGCGGAGTGGCCGCGAACGCGGGCAGCGCCGACAGTCCCCATAGAAGGACGGAGAGGACGACGGAAACAACCCGTTTTACTTGTCTGTTCTTAACCGGCGATTTGTGAGCATGAAGCATGCAAATCCCTCCTCGTAATGGTTAAATCCTTTCCCTCTTCCCTCGACGCGAACGGCACCTCCTCTCCCGGATGAGTCCGACTATCCGAAACCGAATCCGACTCCGAAAATAATCATAAAAAAAACCCCAACAATCGGATAAGCTCGCGAACGAGCAAATCGAATTGTTCGGGTTTTCTCATGGACTCCAACCGTCATCGTAGTTTTCATCTTAGCAATTGTTTTCCAGAAAATCAAGTGTCATTTCATGCGGGCTTATGCCGAGCCTCCCCGGGCCTCAGATCGGCTGCCCCGCCTCCCGCTCGCCCTTCGCCAGGTTGACGAACGACAGCAGGACGATGCCGGCGACGAAGAAGAAGGCGACCGCCAGCAGCGCGGACCGGCTCGAATCGCTGATCAGCTTGACGAGGCCGAACACGAGCGGGCCGCCGAACGAGAAGAAGCGGCTCGTAAAGCTGAGGAAGCCGAAAAACTCCGCGTTCCGGCCGGAGGGAATCATTTTGCTGAAGATCGACCGCGAGGTCGCCTGCGAGCCTCCCTGCACAAGCCCGACCATACAGGCCAGCAAATAGAAATGCAAAGCGCTGGTCATGAAGTAGCCCAGCAAAACGATGATCAGATAAATGACGAGCGAGCCGTACAGCATCCTCTTGCTCCCCAGCTTGTCGGCCAGTTTGCCAAACAGCAGCGAGGCCGGGAAGCCGACGAATTGCGTGATGAGCAGGGCGGCGATCAAGTGATCGCTCTCGATGCCGATCGTCGTGCCGTAGCTGGCGGCCATAACAATGATCGTATTGATGCCGTCGAAGAAAAACCAATAGGACAGCATAAACTTCATCAGCTCGGGGTAACGCTTGATGCGGCCGAACGTCTCCCTCAGCCGCCGCGCACCGGTCTTGACGTGGTCCGTTACCGTGCCTTCCTTGGCCTGGCCGGGCGCCTCGTTCACTCTGCGGAACAGCGGCAGCGAGAAGACGATCCACCAGACGCCGACCGATACGAACGAAATTTGCGAAGCGGCCGTACTGTCGGGCAGGCCGATCTTCTCCCAGCCGAGAATCAGGCCGAGATTAACGGCCAGCAGCAGTCCGCCGCCCAAATACCCCATCGCGTAGCCTCTGGCGCTGACGCGCTCCCGCTGCGCGGGCGAAGCCACGTCGCCCAGCAGCGCGTCGTAGAACGTATTTCCGGTTCCGAAGCCGACCATGCCGATAACGACAAGCACGGAGGCGAGCCACATGTCGCCCGGGCCGATGAACGCCATCGCCGCGCTGGCGGCCGCTCCGATCAGGCTGAATACGCGGAGAAACGCTTTTTTCCTCCCGGTATGATCGGCGATCGCGCCGAGCAGCGGGGACAGCAGCGCCACGACGATCGCCGCCGCCGTCTGCGTGAAGCTCCAGCTTCCGTCGGTGCCTCCGGCGACGCTGATAAAATAAATCGGCATGACGGCCGCCATAATCGTCGTAGCGAAAGCGGAATTGCCCCAATCGTACATGACCCAGGCGTTAATCTGTTTTTTGTCGTCCATCGAAGTCGCCTTTCTCGCCCAAAGCGCAGATTTGACGGTTAACTTCGACGAACGGCCGGCGTTTTCCTTGTTTCGCGGGGGGCTTCGGCAAGATTTAATCGACCCTTTACATTCGGGCCGCCTTTTTCGAAGCAATCAAGGCTCCTCTATACCGTCCCCTGCCGTCCGCTCAGCAGCGCTCGCCGTCCGGCGGGGAGCCCGGCTTCCTCTCCGCAATCTTCAGCAGCCCGTTCCTTGCGTCCTCCAAAATCACCGCAAGCCAGTCGCGCTCCGCCTCGCTGAACCGCAGAACGCCTTCGATCATGCGCTTGGAGCCGTGCGGCAGCCATCCGCCCTTCAGCTCCAGCACGCCGTTGATCCGGTCGATCCGGTCCTGGCAGCCGGTCAGCCGTTTGGCGATCAGCGTCTCCATCTCTGCGTTGTCCGCATGCCGCGCGAATACGAGCGGAGCGAATATCGGATGCTGCGGGTAGAAGTCCTTGTCGAACTCCTCGTGGACCATTTGCCGAAGAGCGTCTTTCCCCTTGTCCGTAATGCGGTACACGATTTTGTCCGGACGGTTGTCGCCTTGTACCGGAATCGTCTCCGCCACCTCGATCAGCCCATCCTCCCTCATCTGATCGACCGCGTAATAGAGCGAGCCGTCGCGAATTCGGAACGTCATATGCCAATTTCTCGCCTTGATCGTCTGCCGGATTTCATACGGATGGCGATTGTTTTCCATCAGCAAGCCGAGGATGATTAATCGAATCGACATCTCCCGCTAGCCTCTATTGTAGGAAGGCTCCGGCTTGCCCGGCTTGTCGTCCGGCGCTCCCTGCCGCCCGGGGGCGGCCTTCTCCATTCTCGCGCTGCCCATCAGCAGGACGAACACGAACGCGAGCGCCGGCAGCAGCACCGACCATTGGAAGACGTAGGTAATCGAATCGGCGAGTTTGGCGAGCAGCCCGTTCACAATGTCGGCAGACAGCCCCATTTTCTCCTGGACGGTCGGATCGAGCAGCGCCTGCCCGCCCTTGATTTGTGCCGCCATATCCGGATTCATATTCGGTATTTCTTGAACGCCCTGCTGGAACTGATGCTTCTGCAGCGTCCCGAACACCGTTACTCCGAGCGCCGAACCGATGGTCCGGAAAAAGGTGATGAGCGACGAGGCCGAGCCCTTGTATTGCGGAGGAACGGAGCCCAGCGTCGAGATGTTCAGCAGCGAGAAGGACACACCCATGCCGAGACCGATCACGACCATGAACAGCGTAATGACGAGACGGCTCGTTTCCGTATCCATGACGAAGCCGAGCAGGCAGGACCCGACCAGCAGCGTAATTACGGACACCAGCATCACGTCCCGGTATCTGAACAGACTGGCGACCCGGCCGCCGATCTGGCTGCTCAGCACGACGCCGAGCATCATCGGAGTCAGCACCGTGCTCGTCTCCGTCGCCGTCTTGTGGAATACGCCTTGAATGAAGATCGGAATATAAGTCGCGCCGGCGATCATGACGCCGCCGTACAGCAGGCTGATGGCCATGCTGCTCGTGAACAGCCGCTTGCGGAACAGCCCCAGCTTGATGATCGGGTCCTTCGCGACGCTCTCCGCCCACAGGAACAGACCCAACAGCAGGACGGAACCGGCGAACAGCGAGATCGTCTTGGCGGAGTCCCAGGCCCACCCTTCCGAGCCGCCCAGCTCCAGTCCGAACATGAGGCACAGAATCGCTCCGGTAAGCAAAATCGCCCCGGCCCAGTCGATGACCTGCTTGCGGGTATTTTTCGACTCCCGGTACGCCGTCGAGATGAAGTAAATGGACAGCAGGCCGATCGGTACGTTAATGTAGAAAATCCAGCGCCAGCTCATGTAATCCGTAATCGCCCCGCCCATAATCGGTCCGAAAACGCTCGATACGCCGAATACCGCGCCGAACAGCCCCATCATTTTCCCGCGTTTTTCTCCCGGGAACAGGTCGAAAATAATCGTGAACACGATCGGCATCAAGGCGCCGCCGCCGATTCCCTGAATTGCCCGGTAAATAATGAGCTGATCCATATTTTGCGCCGTGCCGCACAGAATCGAGCCGAGCAGGAACAGAATCAGGCCCATCAGGAAAAACCGCTTGCGCCCGTACATATCGGACAGCTTGCCGAAAATCGGCGTCGAGACGACCATCGCGATCATATAAGCGGAATAGACCCAAATAAAGCTTTCGAGCCCTCCCAGCTTCTTGATGATCGTCGTCATCGCCGTCGACACGATCGTCTGGTCGAGCGCGGCCATGAACAGGCCGAGCAGCAGGCCGGTCACGACAAGCTTCGTATTGCTCTTGTTGACATCCATTGCTAAACTTCCTCTCCCGTTAATTCTCTTTACTCAAATTTGAGTAGGCAACGAATATTATACTCTATTTTGAGTACGTGTAAACCCTTTGCGAGGAAAAAATATTTCCCCTATAATAAGGTTATGACAAACGTTGTTTATATCTATTGCAGCAGTTGATAAATTAATTCGATACCCAAGGAGGCGTGCAGGTGAACATTAGCCAACTGGAGACGTTGGTCACGATATCCAAGACGCTAAGCTTCCGCAAAGCCGGCGAAATGCTCAACTTGACGCAGCCCGCCGTCTCGGCGCAAATCAAAAGTCTCGAAGACGAGTTCAAGACGATTCTCGTCGACCGGAATCATCCCGTCGCATTAACGGACAGAGGACAAGTGTTCCTCGATCACGCCGAACAAATTCTGGCCATCGTGGAGCAGCTCAAGCAGAAGCTGACCGATTTGAACGAGGTTCCGCAAGGCCATATCGTGCTCGGAACGACCTCCTCGATCGCGATTCAGATTTTGCCCCGCGTCCTGTCCTATTTCCAGAACCAGTACCCGCTTATCAAGACCAGCATCCTTTCCATGTCTTCGACCCAAGTGCTTTCCAGCGTCGAGAACGGCGCCGTGGATATCGGCATCGGCTACTTGACCGATCGCAGCCTGCAAGTCGAAACGTCCATTCTCTACTACGACACGTTCGAATTCGTCGTCGCCCCCCGGCATCCGCTTGCCGGAGCCAAGCGGGTCACGATCGGCATGCTGAAGGACGTCCCTCTGATTTTATTATCCCCCGATACGCTCGGAAGACGGTTTACGGACCGGATTTTACGGGATCACGGCATCGAGCCCAACATCGTCATGGAGCTGGGAAGCAGCGAGGAAGTCAAGCGAATGGTCGAGCTGAATTTGGGGGCCGCGGTCGTATCCAAGCTGTCGGTAGCCGAAGAGCTTCGGCGGGGCACGCTGAAAATGATTCCCGTCACCGAGCTGGAGGTCAGCCATCCGGTCGGCGTGATGACCAAGTCCGGGAGATACGTTAACAGCGCGATGCGGCAATTTCTCAACGATCTGAAGGGAATGCCCGAGGATCAGTTCATTGGAACCGAATAACGACTAAGGCAGGAGTGAACGCTATGAAATTCGATTTGCACACGCACCACGACAGATGCGGACACGCAACGGACGATATTCGCGATTATATCGAAGCGGCGATCGGTGCCGGGCTGCACGTCATCGGCATTTCCGACCATTCTCCCTATTTCGCCCACGAGCAGGACCATCCGTATCCGGGCATCGCGATGGCCCGTAGCGAGTTCCCGAACTACGTGGCCGAGGTGCTGCGGCTCAAGGAGGAGTACAAGGGCCGGATCGAGGTGCTGCTCGGCGTCGAATCCGATTTCTTTATCGACCAGATCGAGCTGTACCGGTCCGCTTACGCGCCTTACCCGTTCGATTACATTATCGGCTCCGTGCATCAGACGAGCGGCGTCAGCATCTTTAACCGCAACCGCTGGAAGGGCCTGGACGAGACGCGGCAGCTGGAGGAGAAAAAGCATTACTACGAGCTGATCCGCCGTTCCGCGGAAAGCGGACTGTTCCAGGTGCTCGGCCATATCGACGCGATGAAGGGCTATTATCCGGGCTTCGCGGACATTGCCGGCGCGGAAGCCGACATCGACGAAGCGCTTAAAGCGGTCGCCGCGAACGACTTGTCCATCGAGATCAATACAAGCGGCAAGACAAAGGACTGCGGCGGCTGGTACCCGTCGGACGCCATTCTGGAGCGCGCGCTGCATTTCGGAGCCGACGTCACGTTCGGGTCCGACGCCCACCTTCCGGCCCGCGTCGGGGACGAGTGGGAGATCGTCCGTTCCCGGCTTCGCGAGATCGGCTTTGCGCGTTGGGTGTTTTTCCGGCAGAAGGAGAAGGTCGCCGTTCCTCTATAAGCTGTATCGGACGCGGGGCATCGGACGCCTCCGGGCTCCGAATACAAAAAGGAAGCCTGCCAACGTTGGCAGGCTTCAATACTATGAAAAAAGGGGGTCTTGTTAATAAGGATAACCGACCTGTACGACAGCAACATCACAGGAATGTTTCATTTGTGTAACAAAGCGGCTGCGCCGGACGTCCGCTGCAGCCCTTTGACGTTCCCAGTCAGATCCCACTTACTTTTTTGAAGTGAGTGTGCTAAAATAGAACAAAAGGGGGAGTCGATATGGACTATTCCAAAATGTGCCCCAAGTACGAATCGGCTGCGGAGCTGCTGGGCAAAAAATGGACCGGACTGATCATCCGCGTGCTTCTCGGAGGTCCCAAACGGTTTAAGGACATTAAAGAGCAAATTCCGGAAATGAGCGATAAAATGCTGACGGACCGTATGAAGGAGCTGGAAGCGGCCGGAATTCTGACCCGTACGGTGTATCCCGAAATGCCGGTGCGCATTGAGTACGAGCTAACCGAGAAGGGCCACCAATTGGAGGAAGTCATCCAGTCCATCCAGCACTGGGGCGAAGCCTGGATGTAACTCGGAGCCATACGCAAGAGAGCGGACCGACGCCGGTCCGCTCTCTTACGTATGGGATAGCGCACCTGAAATCCAGCGAATCCAGGCCGCATAACATTGACCCAGCTTTCGAAACAAGAATGGCGTAGCCATTAGCAGAAGCACGCCGAGGCCGGTGTTGAACCAAGACCGTTGAAAGCTTGACAAATCGGGGAAAAGCCACTTCATGATCAAGTCCTGCTCGAATAGGTTGAACGAGAAGATGCGCGAGCTGATAAGTTCCGCAACAGGCGACAGCAGCAAGGCCAACGCCGTCGCCGGAATGACGATTGCCAGCACGAAAGCCAGAATGGAAACCGGGAATTGGCCGATTCCGTACGCCAAATTTCGATATCGCTGAACGTTTCCGAGCGAGCTGATCCAACTTTTCAAGCCCCCCTGAACCAGTTCGGCCCGGCTATCGGGCAGGCCGATTCGGGGAGATCCGGACGGATATTCCCCGCAAGACTCCCAAGCGGCCACCATGCGCCGATCCACGCCCAATATTTTTTCGCATGCGGCAAGCATTCCGACCAGAATCGGTAAACCGATCACGAATAGAGCAAGCGGCAACCCGACGCTTAAACCCGCTACCGCGATGACGAATGCAACGACTCCGCGAGGTAAGCTGCTTAGTAACAACTTCCATGCTGCGATCGTCTGCGATAATCCTTTTATCTTCATACCAAATCTCCCTGTTCTCCTCATGATACGATCATTCTACCGTATCCTTCCAACGATTTCCCTTGACCGATGCACTGGACTGCCCCTCGACTTAAGTCCAGTTTATCGAAAACGGTTGACCGCCCGCTCCAATTCGCGAATCCGGCCGGCCAATCCATCCGTTTCGTCCGCGACTTTACGCACCGTATTCATCTGCGAATCCGCGATATCGGCGACATCCCCGGCGCGGTCCGCGCTCGATTCGGAGATCGCCTCCGTCTCCTCGATCAGCGCGGACAGCTCCTCCAGCTGCGCGCCGATCTCCTGACCGGCTGCGGCGATGCCCTGCAGCTCGTCCTCCATGCCGCGAATGCCGGCCGCGATGCCCTCGAACGTCTGCCCGGCTTCGCGGACCCGGACCGTGCCGCTGTCCACCTCGCGCTGCCCGTCCTCAATCCGCCGCACGACCGATTGAATGCCCGTTTGCACCACCTCGATAACGGAAACAATCTCGGCCGCGGTTTGATCCGCCTGCTGCGCCAGCTTCCTTACTTCCCCGGCGACAACCGCGAATCCTCTCCCGTGCTCCCCGGCCCGGCTGGCTTCGATATTCGCGTTCAGCGCCAGCAAATTCGTGCGGTAGGCAATCGCCGAGATCGCCTCGACCATCCGGCCGATTCGCTCGGATTGGGCGTGCAGCTCGTGCGCGTCCCGGACGGACGAGCCGACCGCGGCCGATATTTTATCCATCTGCTCGATCGCTCCGCTCACCGTGCCGCTGCCTTCCGACGCCTGCCTGGACGCCTGCTCCGCCACCGCCGCGACGGAGGACGAACGCTCGCCGATGGTGTTCATTCCGGCGACGATTTCCAGCGCCACGTCCGCTCCGCGCTTCATGCCCTGCATCTGGGAATCCGCTCCGGCGGCGACCTCCTTCATCGCCAGCGCGATCCGGTTCGCTCCGTCCGCCGCGCTCCCCGCTTCCTCGGTCAGCTGGCCGGCGGCCGTCGAAGTGACGGATGCCGTGGCCCGGATGCCCGCCACGATCGTCTTCAATTGATCGACCATCTCCTGCAAGGAACGGCCGATCGTGCCGATTTCGTCCTTGCGTCCGCGCTCCTTGTCCGGCACCGTCACGGACAGCTGTCCCGCAGACACCTCCTTCAGGAAAGCTTCGAAGCCGACCAGCGGGACGATGATCCTCCTGCGCAGCAGATAGGCGATGATCGCGATCAGCAAGGCGCCCAGCGCCGCTATGATCCCGCTCATGCGCACCATTTCCTTGTGCACCGTTCCGCTGGCCTCGGCGGGCACCGACACGACCAGCTCGGCGACCGTCTCGCCGGATAAGCCGGCGTAGCCCGACACGACGAGACCGTGTCTCGTCCCGCCCGATTCGACCGCCGCAAAACGGGGGCTTTCCCCGGCCGCCGGAAGCGGCCCCTCTCCCGGATTCGCCAAGCCATCCGATTCGGGAGCGCTGCTCAGCCGCTGGCCCCCGGAGGAGCGAACGGCGACCCCCGCGTTCAGAATGGCGCCGATCCCCTCCATCGCTTCGTCGTCCAGCATCCGTCCGAACAGCAGCGCCGCCGGAGACTCCGCCTGTCCCTGCTCGTCGGTCACCTGCGAGATCGCGATCACCGCCAGCCCCTGCGACGTTTGGATCATGCCGTACACGTCCGGAGTTTCCTTCGCTTTTTCGACGATCGACAGATCCGCCAGCTGCCCGACAAATTCCGCCACGTCCCCCGCTTGCGTCAGCACCTTGCCCTCGTAATCGACCGTAGCGACAAAATCGACGTTCGGCACGATTTCCGGCGATACGTTGATATTTTCCTCGATCCAGCCCAGATCCCCGCCGTTAATGGCGTCCACGTAATCCTTCCACTTGGCGTTCGTGATGACGGAACCGGACAGCTGCTCCCCGAGCTGGGCGATCAGCCGGTGCGCCGAATCGCTGACCTCCAGGGAATGCGTGCGCTCGATCTGCTCCAGATCCGAGCTTAGCATGCCGTAATAATACCAGCCGACGCCCCCAAGGGGCAGCAGCAAGACGACCAGCATCAGCAAAATGACTTGAACCCACAAATAATTCCAGAAACGTCGGCGCGCGACCATAGCGTATATCCTCCCGATTGTAAGCAAGTTCAACTCTTTACTATTAGACGTTTCCGTACCGTAATCCTCCTTCCTTCGACCGATATTTGCGTTTTTCGAGTCGTTTCAATAGCCCCGTCGACCTATTTCGAGTTTACATTTTCGAAACATCTCGATATATTGTAGAAACATTCTTCTATTATTCTTTTAATTATTGATGCCATTCGACAAGGAGATTACGAGATGAAAAAGAGAAGCTTAGTCGTCGTTGCGCTCGGAATTGCTATCGCGGGCGGACTGTTGTATAAGGAAGTGCAATCCTCGGGCGGCTCGCCCTCGCCGGCCGCCCAGCCGTCCGATAGCGGGACGTTCTCTCCCCCCGCTTCTGCGGAACCTTCCGGGGAATCGCCGCATGCGAGCGTTCCGGCGGAAACGTCCGAATCGCCATCCTCGGAGCCTTCCGAGACTCCGATCGAGATCGTCAAGCCGCCCGTGAAGGCGTCGCCGGCGTTCGCTCTGCTGGCCGACAGTCTGCCGAGCCGTACGATCAAGGAGGACAAAAAAGGGCTGGCCGTCATTACCAACGCGACAAGCCAGTTCGTCCTCGTCAACAAGAAACGCAATCTGCCGTCCGATTACGCTCCCGGCGATCTTGTCGTGCCGGACGTGCCGTTCTCCTTCTCGGGAGATTCGCCGAAAAAACAGATGCGCAAGGAAGCCGCCAAAGCGCTGGAGAAGCTGTTTAAGGGCGCGGAGGACGACGGCATCGAATTAAAGGCGGTCTCCGGGTATCGCTCCTACTCGACGCAGAAGTCGATCTTCGAGAGCAACGCCCAGCGCAAGGGCGAGGAAGTCGCCAACCGCACCAGCGCGCGCCCCGGCCAAAGCGAGCATCAGACCGGCCTGGCGATGGACGTATCGAGCGCAAGCGTCTCCTACGGGCTGGAGGAAAGCTTCGGCGATACGAAGGAAGGCAAATGGCTGGCCAAAAACGCGGCCGATTACGGATTTATTATCCGCTACCCGAAGGGCAAGGAAGATTTAACCGGCTATTCCTACGAGCCGTGGCACGTGCGCTATGTCGGTGAGCAAATTGCCAAGGACGTGACGAATAAGAAAGTGACGTTAGAGCAATATTTCGAAGAGGCGGAAGAGGCGCTGCGCACAAAAGCCTAATCAACCATCCGGGTGAGATTATGAACAAAAGAATTCTCGTGGCCGACGACGAGCCCGGCATCGCGAACCCGATCTCCTACGCCTTCCGCAAGGAAGGCTACGAGGTCGTAACGGTCTACGACGGCCAAGCCGCGCTCGATCAAGCGCTCGGCTTCCGGCCGCATGTCATCGTGCTGGACGTCATGATGCCGAAGCTGACGGGCTACGAAGTTTGCAAGAAGCTCGACAACCGCGCAAACATGGGCATCATCCTGCTTACCGTCAAGAACGACATCGTGGACAAGATCGTCGGCCTGGAGATGGGCGCGGACGATTACATGACCAAGCCGTTCGACCTGCGGGAGCTGATCGCGCGGGTCAAGGCGCTGCTCCGGCGTCTCGACAAGAAGGAGCCCGAGGAAGAAAAAATCGTCGCGGGCGCGCTGACGCTTCTTCCGAAGCCGCGCACCGTTCTCGTCCGGGACGAGCCGGTCGAGCTGACGCCGAAGGAATTCGATCTGCTCCTGCTGCTGCTGTCCCATCCCGAACGCGTGTATACCCGCGACGAGCTGCTGGACGCCGTCTGGGGACTCGAATACGCCGCCGGCACCCGCACGGTCGACATCCATATGCAGCGGCTGCGCAAAAAGCTGGGAGACACGGGGCAGCATCTGCTGCAAACGGTATTCGGAGTCGGCTACAAGGCGACCGGAGTCCGTTCATGAGAGCGGTCAGCATCAAGGTCAAGTTCAGCCTGTTTCTCGCGCTGCTCCTGCTGCTGACCGTGTTCGTGCTGAGCCTGCTCGTGCTCAAGGGCATCAAGGACGACCAGCGGACGAGAATAGAGCAGGAGCTGCTGCAGCAGACGAGGCTGGCCAATCTCAGCATCAAGCAGGCTTATCAGACCTCACCGCCCATCGAGGCGCAGCAGTTTCTGCGGGCCAGGGGCCAGCAGTTCTCGATGGACCTGGCGGTCTATTCGGGCCTGCATGTCGCGCTGTACGACAAGGACGGCAAAAAAGTCGGAGACTCCGTCCCTCTCAACACAAGCTCGTACGGCGTAGAGCACGCGCTCCGGTTCGCCCTGGAAGGAAAAATCGCCTATCAGAGCGATGGCTCGTCGATTCTTTATCTGTCCCCGATCCAGGGACCGGGACAGCAGATGGGCGTCATCCAATTTCAATATCCGCTGGCCAACGACCTGCGTTTCTACCATACGATCGCCGGTTTATTCGCCTGGACCGGAGCGGCCGTCCTGGCCGCGAGCTTTATTCTCGGCTATCTATACTTCTCCCGGGCCGCGTCCTCCATCGCGAAGCTGAACCGCGCCGCCGGGCGCATCCGCAAAGGCGAGTTTCTGACCCGTCCTCCGCTTAAACGGCGGGATGAGCTGGGCCGGCTCGGACAGGAAATTTATTATATGAGCACCGAGATCCGCAATCATATTTCGGGCATGAAGCAATTCATCGGCAACGTCAGCCACGAATTCAAGACGCCCCTTACGTCGATTAAAGCCTATTCCGAGCTGATGGAGCTGTATCCGGAGGACGCCTCCCTGGCGGAGGATGCCGTCCGCCATATCGGAGCCGAGGCGGACCGTCTGACCGAGATGGTCGATAAGGTGCTGCGGCTGTCTTCGCTGGAAAAATACGATTTCGAATACCGGCCGGAGAGGGTCGATATGGCCGGGCTGCTGCTCGATCTGATCGGCCGGATGAAAGCCAAGGCGGAAAGATACGGCGTCGAGCTCGTTCCGGCGTTAACGCCGGGCAACGCATGGGCCGATCGCGAAAGCTTGATCCATATTTTCATGAACCTGCTCGACAACGGCATCAAGTACAACGTGCAGGGAGGAACGGTGACCGTATCCAACCGGGAGGCGGAAGGCCGTTCCGTCGTGGAAATCGCCGACACGGGCATCGGCATTCCCGCGGAAGCCCGGGAGCGCGTGTTCGAGCCGTTCTATACGGTGAACAAGGATCGCTCCCGAAGCAGCGGCGGGACGGGGCTCGGGCTGGCGCTCGTCAAGCAATTGACCGAGAAGCAGGGCGGAACGGTGGAGCTGCTGACGCGCACCGGACCCGGGACGACCTTCCGGCTCTTCCTGCCCCTCCGCCCTCCCTCCCGAAACCATTCGAACAAGGAGCTGGTCTGACGTGATCGCATGGCGCAATGCCGGGGCCGCAATCGGCCTGGCGTCCGTTCTTCTGCTGGCCGGCTGCGGCTCGCAATGGGGAGCGGACAGGGAAGAGATCGAGATCGCGAACCGGACGATCACCGTATTGGACAATCCCGAGCAAGCGGCCTACGAGGTGACGGAAATCGACGAACTCGTTCGGCTCAACGACCTTCGCGGCACCGACTGGCTCAGCGATGAGCAGCTGCTTGTCGATCGCGAGAACGCGGACAGGAAGCCGGAACGGGCGGAAGGCGCCGATTGGTATCCGCGCAACGTCTACATTCATGAGCTGTCCGGCGGGACCGAGACGCCGATCGACGCCTCGGACAGCAATCAGGGCTATGCCGTGGCCAGTCCGGACAAAACGAAGGTGTTTTACAAATCGTTCTCCCTGCAGAGCAATACGGGCCAAGGGCATATCGCGAACCTGGCGACCGGCGAATCGACGGCTTTCACGGCCGAGGACGCGATGACCGTCGACAACGGCCGCTGGATCGATAACGATTCGCTCGTCTACGCGACGATTCAAGGGCAGATCTTCGAATGGCGGACGGACGCGAGCCGCGCGAAGCCGCGTCTCCTGCTGGACAGTGAAGAAATGTTTCCCGGCAACCTGGCTTTGCTCGGCGACCGGCTGTTCTATACGACGCTTAAGGGCGCCCTGATGATTCAGAGCCCGACCGAGCAGGTGCAGCTCAAGACGAAGGGCAGTGTCATCTGGATGGTTCCCTCCCCCGACGAGCAGCGGCTCGCCGTCGTCGTTCGCAGCGTGCAAAGCCGGGAGATGGAGCTGCTGATTGTCGACCTTCAGGGCAGCGTGCTGCACGCGGTCGCCCAGGATTCCCAGCTGTACGGTCTGGCCTGGTCTCCGGACGGCAGCCGGCTCGCGTACGCCGCGATCACGCAGAGCGGAACGGTGCGAGGCATCTATGTCGCGGACGCTTCCACCGGGCTATCCGTTCCTTTGTCGCTGGACATCAAGTTTCTGGCCGACCCTTTGCGCTGGAATCCGTCCGGCAACCGGCTTATGGTGACGTCCACCCTGCCCGACGAACAGCAAAACCGCAACCGCTTCGCAACCTATTTGGTCAGAGTCCCTTAACGCTCCGGCCGAGCCGCAAAAAAAAGGACCTCAGCCTCCACCATTTCCGTGGATTTTGAGGTCCTTTCGCATCTTAAAAGAAGACTTCCGCTGCGCTGCGAACGATTGCGGGACGCAAGCTTGACTTACAGGCCGAGCCACTGCTTGAACAGCTGCTTGGTCGTATCCTTGTTCATCGCCGCGATCGAAGTTGTCAGCGGAATGCCTTTCGGGCAGGAGCGGACGCAGTTTTGCGAGTTGCCGCAGCCTTCGATGCCGCCTTCCTCCATCAGCGCTTCGAGACGCTCGTGCGCGTTCATCTCGCCCGTCGGATGGGCGTTGAACAGCCGCACCTGCGAGATCGAAGCCGGTCCGATAAAGCTGTTGCGGTCGTTGACGTTCGGGCATGCCTCGAGGCAGACGCCGCACGTCATGCATTTGGACAGCTCGTACGCCCATTGGCGCTTCGATTCCGCCATCCGCGGTCCCGGTCCGAGATCGTACGTTCCGTCGATCGGAATCCAGGCTTTGACCTTCTTAAGCGCGTTGAACATGCGCTCGCGGTTGATGACCAGATCGCGCACGACCGGGAACGTCGACATCGGCTCCAGCCGGATCGGCTGCTCCAGCTTGTCGATCAGCGCGCTGCACGCTTGGCGCGGCTTGCCGTTGATCACCATCGAGCACGCGCCGCACACTTCCTCCAGACAGTTGGACTCCCAGCATACGGGAACGGTTTTCTCGCCCTTCGCGTTAACCGGGTTGCGCTGAATTTCCATCAGCGCGCTGATGACGTTCATGTTCGGACGATAGGGAACCTCGAATTCCTCCGTGAATGGGGAGGCATCCGGACGCTCCCGGCGAGTAATGATAAATTTGACTTTACGACCTGTCGCCGACGGAGTCGGTGCTGCAGTTGCTTCCGCCATGGATTAGCCCTCCTTCTTCTTGTTGGTGGAATAGTCGCGCTTCCGCGGCTTGATCAGCGATACGTCGACGTCCTCGTACGAAATTTGCGGCCCTTCCGGCGTCCATTTCGCCTTTGTCGTCTTCAGGAAATTGTCGTCGTCGCGCTCCGGGAACTCCGGCTTGTAGTGCGCGCCGCGGCTTTCGTTGCGCAGCAGCGCTCCGGCCGTCATCGACTCGGCCAGCTCGATCATGTTCCACAACTGGCGAGTAAACGCCGCGCCCGAGTTGTTCCATTGCGCCGTATCGTTAATGTTGATATTTTGGTAACGCTGCTTGAGTTCTTTGATCTTGTCAAGCGTCTCTTCAAGCTTCTTGTTGTAACGGACGACGGTCATATTGTTCGTCATCCATTCGCCCAGTTCTTTGGCCAAGACGTACGCGTTTTCCTTGCCGTCCATCTTCGTGATCGCTTCGTACTTGGACGCATGCTTGCTGCGCTCGCGCTCGTACACGCTCTCGGACACGTCCTCGGCCGATTTCTTCAAGCCTTTGACGTACTCGATCGCTTTCGGTCCGGTCACCATGCCGCCGAAAATCGCGGACAGCAGCGAGTTCGCGCCGAGCCGGTTCGCGCCGTGGTATTGATAATCGCACTCGCCGCAGGCGAACAGCCCCGGAATGTTCGTCATTTGATTGTAGTCGACCCACAGGCCGCCCATCGAATAGTGCACGGCCGGGAAAATCTGCATCGGAATTTTACGCGGGTCGTCGCCCGTGAATTTCTCGTAGATTTCGATGATCCCGCCGAGCTTGACGTCGAGCTCCTTCGGATCCTTGTGCGAGAGGTCGAGATACACTTTGTTCTCGCCGTCGATGCCGAGCTTCTGGTTGACGCACACGTCGAAAATTTCCCGCGTCGCGATGTCCCGCGGCACGAGGTTGCCGTATGCCGGATATTTCTCCTCGAGGAAGTACCACGGCTTGCCGTCCTTGTACGTCCAGATGCGTCCGCCTTCCCCGCGCGCCGATTCGCTCATGAGACGGTTTTTGTCGTCGCCGGGAATCGCCGTCGGGTGAATCTGGATAAACTCGCCGTTCGCGTAGTAGACGCCCTGCTGGTACACCGCGCTGGCCGCGGTTCCCGTATTGATGACGGAGTTCGTCGTTTTGCCGAAGATGATGCCCGGTCCGCCCGTCGCCAGAATAACCGCGTCGCCGCGGAACGTAACCGACTCCATCGTGCGCAGATCCTGCGCGGAAATGCCGCGGCATACGCCGTCGTCGTCGAGAACGGCGCCGGTGAATTCCCAGTGCTCGTACTTCTGCACGAGACCCGCCACTTCCCAGCGGCGAACTTGCTCGTCCAGCGCGTAGAGCAGCTGCTGCCCGGTCGTCGCGCCCGCGAACGCGGTGCGGTGGTACTGCGTCCCGCCGAAGCGGCGGAAGTCGAGCAAGCCTTCCGGAGTCCGGCTGAACATGACGCCCATCCGGTCCATCAGGTGAATGATGCCGGGCGCCGCCTCGCACATCGCTTTAACCGGAGGCTGGTTCGCCAGGAAGTCGCCGCCGTATACCGTATCGTCGAAGTGCTCCCAGGGGGAGTCGCCTTCGCCCTTCGTATTTACAGCTCCGTTGATGCCGCCCTGCGCGCACACGGAGTGAGATCTCTTGACCGGAACAAGCGAGAACAGATCGACGCGAACGCCGGCCTCCGCCGCTTTGATCGTCGCCATCAGGCCGGCGAGGCCGCCCCCGACGACTATGACTTTTTGAGTTGCCATGTGTAGTTACTCCTCCCTTAACCTACCGATACCGCGCTTAGCGCCGCTGCCGCCGCCGAAGCGAACTCGTCGCTGCGGAATGCGAAAATGGACAGCAAGAACAGAACCGCCAGGATGACGAAGATCCCCATGCAAATTCTGGACGAAACCTTCTGCGCGCGAGGACCGATCGTAATGCCCCAGCTGACGAGGAACGCCCACAGCCCGTTCGCGAAGTGGAACGTCGCGGCCAATACGCCGATGACGTAAGCCGTCGCGGCAAGCGGGTTGCTCAGAATATTGTTCATGTGCTGACCCAATTCCTCATGGGAGACGTTGCCCAACGCGACCTGAATCCGGGTATCGTAGAAATGCCATGCGATAAAAATAAAAGTGATGACCCCCGTAATCCTTTGCAGCGCGAACGCCCAGTTGCGCCCGTAGCTGAATCTGCCGGTGTTAAGGTTCGACTGGTAAGCGATGTACAGGCCGTACACCCCGTGGAACAAAATCGGCAGCCAGATCACGAACAGCTCCAGGAAGAAAATAAGCGGAAGGCTGTTCAGCAAATCGATCGCGTCCGAGAATCCTTCCTGCCCCCCCTCAAAGGCCGAGTAGTTCGTCAGCGCATGCTCGACGATGAACAAGCCGAGCGGGATTACGCCAAGCAACGAATGAAGCTTGCGCGGTAAATAAGAATTACCTTTCATGTCTAAGTTTGTTCTCCTTTCGCATCCGTGCTTCGACATCGGATGACGATGCTTCTGGCACGGCTGGCATTCGTCACCATTTTGTCACCGTCTTTAAGGTTACTCTATTTTCGCTTATAATGGAACTGCTTATTTAATATTATCGCTTATAACAATACCGCATAAGAGACGAGGTGCATTCATGCTTGAAGATATGCGTTTGTTCGCGACAATCGTCGAGCAGACCAGCCTGAACAGGGCGGCGGAACGATTAAACCTGTCCCAGCCGGCGCTGTCCCGCCGCCTTGCCCGGCTCGAGGCCGAGCTGGAGGTCGACTTGTTCCGCAGAATCGGCAAAAGGCTGGAGCTGACCGCGGCCGGCCAGGTCACCTACGAATTCGCGCTGGAGCTCAGACGCTTCCACGGCAGCTACCTGCAGAAGCTGAACGCTTACAAGTCGTCCGAAGCCCACATCGCCACGATCGGGGCCAGCCTGACGACGCTGCAAACGACGCTGCCCGATCTCGTAAAGACGATGACCGAGAAGCACCCCAATCTGGAGATCAAAGCGATCACCGGCAAATCGCACGAAATCGCCGAGCTGGTCAAGGAACGCAAAGTCGATTTCGGCATTGTCGCCTCCTCCGTGATCGACGATGCCGCCATTACCAGTGTACCCTTATTCGACGACCATCTTATCCTCGTGCTGCCGCGAACGCATATTATATTGGAAAGAACGCATATCGAGATGACCGATCTGCAGAACCTGCCGATGATTCTGTTCGCCCACGGAACGTGGTATCGCACCTTGACCGACGAATTATTAAAAAAATATAACCTCAAGCCCGACGTCCGCATGGAAATCGACTCGTTCGAGGCGATTATCCGGCTGCTTAGCGCCTGCCGCGCGGCCACGCTGCTTCCCAAATCCTACCTCCGCGAGCAGGTGCTTATCGACAACGATCTGTACCTCGCGCGCATCAAAGAGCTTGAGGAGACGAAGCGAACGACGTTTCTGATTCACGGCGATCCGGCCTGGCTCGCCCCTTCGACGCGTTATCTGATCGAGGAGACAAGCGCCTACTTTAACCGCAAATCGGCGCGGAGCAAGGAATCTTAGAGAATTCTCACCCGCCGCGCCTTCCTGATCTTTCCTCTGTTATCCGACGATTGGCTATGGTACCTTTTACAACGAGTCGGGGCTATCCCCAATTTGTTCAGGAGGAAAATACCATGACTATCCGTTGGAAAACAATCGGCGCGCGCTCGGCCGCGCTTGCCCTGGGCGCGGCTATCGCGCTTCCGGGCCTGACCGCCCATGCGGCTTCGACCTATACGGCGAAGGATTCCGATACGTTCTGGAAGCTTTCCCAACAGTTGAATCTCCCTTTGCAGCAGTTGATGGACGCGAATCCCGCCATCGATCCGCTTAACATCTACGCCGGCCTGAAGCTGGTCATTCCCGCCGCTCCCGCCGCGAACAAGACGATGACGGCCGCTTCCAAGTCCGCAGTTCAGAAGACGCAGGCGGTGACGACTGTTTCCGGTCAATCGCTCGCCTTCTCCAGGGCGCTGGACGTTAAAGCGACCGCGTACTCGGCGGCGGCCGAGGAGAACGGCAAATGGGGCGCCGTCGACTACTTCGGCAATCCGCTGAAGCTCGGAACGATCGCGGTCGATCCCGACGTCATTCCGTTTGGCACCAAAGTGTACATTACCGGCTACGACTTCTCCGGCCTTCCGGCAGGCGGCATGACCGCCACCGCGTCCGATGCGGGCGGCGCGATCAAGGGCAACCGAATCGACATTTTCGTTCCCGGCTCCCGTTCGTTCGTCTCCGGCTTCGGCTTCCAGAATGTCAAAGTGTACGTTTTGGAATAACGGGGGATGCCCCATAAGTAATAAGAGTCGTGCCTAATGATTATCGATGTTCTCAAGGGGTATCTATCTCCTTCCGATGCTATACGATCCTGAAATGGGAATGGTAAACCCGTTAATCGGTGATTTCAGGATCGTATGAGGCAGTCTCCAGGAGATAGATGCCCACTTTTTTCTTCGCTAATCTTATACTTCTCCCTACTTAAGGGACAGCCCCTGCCCCCTTACTTTACTTTACATTACCTTACTTTACCTGCCCCTTCTTCTCAGGCAAGTTCAGCAGCTCCGTCAGCGCAACGGGCTCGTAGTCGTGCTCCCGCAGCCAGTCGATGATTTTCGGCAGCGCTTCGACCGTTCCGGACAGGCTTTGGCCGACCCCGCCTCCGGCATGCATCAGCACGACCGAGCCCGGCTTTATCGCGCGGGTCACGTTGCGAAATACCTGCTCGGCGCTAAGCTGGCGCCAGTCCGAGGAATCGACGTCCCAATTGACGACCGTGTAGCCTCGTCTTTTCGCCCATTCCAGCTGCCTGGGCACGATTTCCCCGTACGGCGGACGAACGAGCCTCGGCCTTAAGCCGACCGCGCTCGTGATCGCCGCTTCCGCCCGCAAAATTTGGTCCTGCACCCGCGCCAGCGTCATTTTCGAAAAATCGGGATGACTGTAAGAATGGTTGCCGATATCGTGGCCTTCCCGATGGATTCGTTTGACCAGGTCGGGATGTTTGCGCGCGCGGGTGCCGACGACGAAAAAGCTGGCGCGAACGCCCTTCCTCTTCAAAATGTCCAGCACCCGGGGCGTGTAGCGCGGATCGGGCACGTCGTCGAACGTCAAGGCGATTTTGCGGGACTCCCGCGAAGCGGACAGCACGAAGACGCCTTCGTACTTGCGCTCCCATTCGGTCCAACGGCTGCCGGACGGCTTCGCCGCATCGGCGTTCGTCGGCGAGGGCGCAAGCCCCAAAGCCAAAAAAGCGACGACGCTCGCCAGCGCCGTCACCGCTATTCCAAGGCGCACCCTCTTCATCGCCCATTCCTCCCACCCGCTCGTCATCTAACGTTAGCCTGAACGAACCGGATGGATTTCATTCACCGGACTGAAACGATTCCTGACACTGCTCGATTTGATCGTTCGTGCCGATCAGCACCATCACGTCCTCCTGCGCCAAAACGTCTTGGGCCGCCGGAGCGATGATCATCCCTTGCGGCTTGTTGATCGCCACGATGCTGCAGCCGAATTTGCCGCGCAAATCGACGTCTCCAAGAGATTTGCCCGACCAGCACCGCGGAACCGCAAGCTCCGCGATCGTATACTTCCGGGACAGCTCGATGTAATCGAGCAGGTTGGGCGAGACGAGCTGATGCGCGACCCGTATGCCCATATCCCGCTCGGGATAGATGATCCGGTCGACGCCCATCCTCTCCAGCACTCGTCCGTGCAGGTCGGACACCGCCTTCGCCACGACCTTCTTGACGCCGAGCTCCTTAAGCAGAATCGTGGCCAGAATGCTGGCCTGGATATCGTCGCCGATCGCCACGACGCCGCAGTCGAAATTCCGCGCTCCCACGGAGCGCAAAACCTCTTCCTCCGTCGCGTCCGCCACGATCGTATGCGTCAGCACGCCGGAAAGCTCCTGCACCTTCTCCTCGTCCCGATCCACGCCGAGCACTTCATAGCCCAGTCTGATCAATTCCCGGCCCAGGTTGGAGCCGAATCTGCCAAGGCCGATAATGACGAATTGATTTAATTTCATGGTTCTCCGCCCTTATCCGATAATAATTTTGCCTTCGGCATGCCGATAAAGCACCCGGCCCGGTTTGGGTCCCAAAGCGTACGTCAGCGTAAGCGGACCCAGCCGGCCCATGAACATCAAGAAAATGATCGTCAGCTTCCCGGCTACCGTTAAACTCCCCGTAAGCCCCATCGACAATCCGACGGTGCCGAAGGCCGAAGTGGCCTCGAACAAAATTTTCAGGAAGCTCGCGTCCTCGGTCGTCGCCAGAATCATCGTTCCCAGCAACACGATGCCGATACAGAACAGCGTGACGGTTACGGCTTTATAAACGCGCTCCTGGGCGAGACGGAAGCGGAACAGCACGACGTCCTCCTTGCCGCGGATCATCGCGAGCACGGCCCCGACGAGCACGGCAAACGTCGTCGTCTTGATGCCGCCCCCGGTGGAGCCCGGCGAAGCGCCGATAAACATCAGAATAATCATGAAAAACTGGGTCGCCTGGCGATAATCCGCGATATCGCCGGTCGTCACCCCCGCGGAGCGGGTCGTCACCGAATGGAACAGCGCGCTCAAAGCTTTGTGACCGAAGCTTTCGTCCCCGATCGAGCGGGTATTCGTAAATTCGAAGATGAGAATGATAACGGCTCCGACCGCAATCAGAACGGCGGACACGCTCAGAACGACTTTCGTGTGCAGGGAGAACTTCTTCTTCCTGCGAATTTCGAACAGGTCGGCCAGTACGATAAACCCGAAACCTCCGAGTACGATAAGCCCCATCGAGACGGCGTTGATGTACAGGTCGGAAGCGTATTGGGAAAAGCTGCCGGAATTGCCGGACAAGTCGAAGCCCGCGTTGTTAAACACGGAAATCGCATGAAAGACGCCGTGGTAAACGGCCTGTCCGAACGGCATATCGAAGGCGAAGCGCACGGTATAGAGGACGGTCCCGACCAGCTCGATCATCAGCGCGTAAAAAATCACTTTGCGCACGAGCCGGACAAGCCCTTCGATGCTGCCCTGATTTAACGACTCCTGCAAAATCAGCCTTTCCCTGAGCGAAATCCTTCTGCGCAAAATCAACGCGAACAGCGTCGCCATCGTCATGAAGCCGATCCCGCCGATCTGCACGAGCATCAGAATGACCCAATGGCCGAACGTGGAGAAATGAGAGCCCGTGTCGAACACGACCAGGCCGGTGACGCAAGCCGCGGAGGTCGCGGTGAACAAGGCGTCGACGAACGAGATCGGTTCCCGGCTTGCGGAAGCAACCGGCAGCTTGAGCAGGAACGCCCCCGCCAATATGATGATCGAAAACCCCAATAACAGCATTCTTGGCGGGGAAGCATACAACCAGCGCACCGCTTTTTTAAACAAAATATCCACCTCTGCAGTTGGCTTACTCTTTTCAGGCAAAATAAAAAAGCACTGGAACCCAGCGCTTTCGACGCACGCGATTCCTGTTCGTATAAAGCCTACGAGGTTAGCTGTCGGGTTCGGGCTCGAACAGGCTGCCCTATCCTTCGCGACTTGCGCGGAATGGAATTCACCCCTGGATCTTCGAATACAATAGGTCTTGTACACGCAATCCTTTGGTTCCCCCGTTTTCCGGATGCGGAAATTCGGCCGTTTCGTTCGATGAAATGAATGGAATTGACGTACCATCCGAATTATAGTCCGAACGAATAGGAGGAACAACACCAGAATGGGGGCAATCCGGCTCGTTTGAGCGATTTAAGCAGCGGTTATCCGCACGGAACGGCCTCGGACAGTCTTTATCGTTCCATTTGCTTTCATTTTCGTTGAAAATGCGAGATACTTAATGAAAATCCCGGCAACGCCGCGAACAAAGCCGTTGTATCCGTTATCTTGTATTGATTTGCATGCGAGGAGAGAAGCCGAATGATCGACAATCGACCGCTGCCGCTGGACAGACGCTGGGTGTGGGCGTCCTCCGTCGGACTGGTCTTGTTTTTATTGATTCAAGTGTTTCCCGTTACCGGGCAATTGTTTTCCATGAACTCCGCTCCCGTGCTCACGAGGGGCGAAGCGGAGCAGCGGGCGATCGAATGGGCGGCGGATAAATTCAACGTCGCGGCCTCCGACGTAAGCAAGACGACGGTCACGCACATGACCGACGGCAAAACGAACGGCTATTTCTCGAAACACGCGCTGGCGGACGCTTACGACAAGCAATGGGCGGCGGCGACTCCGACGGACGTCTACGTCGTCGAGCTGTACGTAAACGGAGTGCCCGGGGCGCTGGCCGTCTCGCTCCATATGGAGTCGGGCGAGCTCGTCGCCTGGCGTCATCTTGGCGCGGCAGCCGGCGCTTCGGCCGGCGAAGCGGCGGAACAGCCGACGGCGGAGCAGGCGGCCAACGCGCTGCAGTACGCGTCGGCATTCGGGATCCGTCCGGACGATTGGGAATGGACCGGCGGGACGTCCGCCGGCGGCGGCTTCGCGTACGCCTCCCGGCAGCCGGCGATCGGAGAAGCCAAGCTTGTGCTGGAAGTCGCAGCCCCGGCGGATTTCCGGCTGACGGATTCCGCTTACCCGAGCTGGCAGGGCGGAGCGGTCTCCTATCGCGTCGACTTGCCCGCGCCGTTCCTCGCGTACATGGAGCGGCAGGAGCGGTGGGCGACGGAATTGTCGGTTTTCGGCTTCATTTTGCCCCAAGTGCTGCTATTCATCCTGGCTATCATTTATACGGGAACGCATGGCGGACATACTTCGTATCGCAGGGGCATCTTTCTGGCGCTCGTCTTTTTCGCGCTGTACGCGGGCCTGACGTTTAATATGATTCCGGGCTTGCGGGCGGGAACGTGGGAATCGGGCATCAGCCCGGGAGACAATCTTAATCTTGCGGTCAGCCTCGTGACATACGCGGCCATGGCGCTGCTCACTTATTTCTCGGCGGTCGGCGGCGACGGCCTGTGGAAGTCGATGGGTCGTTCGCTGTGGCCGAGATGGCGGGAATCGGGCTACGGGGAAGCGGTGCTCAAGAGCATGAAGGAGGGCTACTTCCTGGCCTTTATTTTGCTGGGCGCGCAATCCGTCATCCTGCTTCTGCTGGAGAAAAGCCTGGGCGCGTTCGCCTCGAGCGACGCGACGCAATCGATGTACAACATGAGCATCCCGCTGCTGCTGCCGCTGCTGGCCTGGTGCGCCGGCATATCGGAGGAGCTGCAAAGCCGGCTGTTCGGCATCGGCGTGTTCCGCAAATGGTTCGTCGGCCTCGCCCGCAAGCTGAAGGGCGGAGAGCCTTCCAAAAGAACGGCTGTCGTTCTGACGACGCTGGCGATCGTGCCGCCCGGTCTGTTCTGGGCGCTCGGCCATGTCGGCTATGCGGTTTATCCGGTGTATACGCGCGTCATCGAGCTCGTGCTGCTGTCCTTCCTCTTCGGATGGTTTATGCTCCGCTTCGGCCTGATGACGGTGATCTTCGCGCATGTCGCGCTGGACGCCATTCTGATGGGCATGCAGATGATGTTCGACGGCTTGCCCGGCGACTTCGCCGGCGGCGTCTTCAGCCTCCTCACCCCCGCTCTTGTCGGCATCGTGATAGGGCGGCTTCACAAGGCGCTTCGACCGCAAGTCTGAAACCCGGAGCCGTCTGCCGAGCAAACAGGAGCGCACTGAACGATGATCGATGGATGGGCGTGAGTCGCATCTATCTCCTACATTTCAGGACCGTATGAGACAGTCTCCAGGAGATAGATGCTTCTTCTTTTCTCATCTATCATCTTGTGCGCCCCGGCTTGGCAGACGGCTCCTTTTGCGTTCCGACAGCCGCGCGATCAGCGCCCCGGACAGCCAAAACACAAGCTTGGCGGCAAGCAGCCCGGCCAATACGTCCGCGATCACGTGCTGCTTGATCATCACCGTCGAAACGATAATGCCGGCGGCAACGGCGAAAATCGGGATTTTCGCCGCCCTGCTCAAAACCCGGGAGCCGTAGACCATCAGAGCACTCGTCAGTACGTGCACGCTTGGAAAACAATTGTACGGCTGATCGTTCGTGTAGATAAAAGAGACAAGGCCGTGGAAAAATCCGTCCGGCCCGATCTCGGGACGGGGAACCGTCGTCTGAAACAGCAGAAAAACGAGGTTGGACAGCAGCAGGCCGAGACAGAACGCCAGCAGCAAGCGGAAGTATTCCTTCCTGTCCTTGCGAAGAACAAGGGCGAACACGACGAACAGAAAAGGATACCAGAGCGAGTAAGGAAGCGCGAAGGCCGGCACGAAAGGGAGGCTTGCGTCGACTTCGGTCATGAGCGACCATGCGTCCGCCGCCGCCCTGTTCTGAAAGACGTACAGCAGGTTAAGCGTCGGAATGAGCAGCAGCCACAGCAGCGGCTTCCAGGCCGCCGCGCCGCGCTTGACGCTCCGGGAAGAAGCTTCGGCTGCGGGAGCGTTCAACTTATTCGCTCCTTGCGAGGAACGGATGAACGGGCTCCGAACTTGCGGCCAAGATTGTCGCGGGTGCAGACGAGCATAACCGGAGTCAGCTTCAGCTTGCTCCGTTCGCTGCGCCCCATCCCGTCGGGGTGCATGAAGCGAAGCAGCAGCTTCAAATAAAACGCCGTCAGCCGCTCGAATCGCTTCGAGGCGAGCGGCCGCTGTTCGAATCCGAGGCCGTGCGTCAGCCCCCGATGAAGAATCGTAATGCCGACCAGCGCTTTGACCCCCGCCGGGGCGAGCCTTCCATCCAATTCCTCGCGGATTTGCCGGAGAGAGTTCCGCGCCAGCCGCGCCGTCTGAAGCGCCGCCCTGTCCGCACCGAGCTCCCTCGTTAACGCCAGCACCATCCCGTTGTTCAGATGCAGCTCGCCGATCCGGTCGCCGCGCTCGATCCGGGTTCCGTCCTCGCAGACGAACGGCTCTCCCTTGTACTTCTTGACCATGACGATGCACATTCCGGCGCGCAGCGTATGCTCGCTCGTCAATCTCATCGCCCAGGCCGCGGCCTTCTCCCACGCCATCCATACGCTTTGCCTGGCAAAGCCGAAGCTTCTTCTCTGCAGCGTCAGTCCTCGCTGCCACACCGTTCTTCCCGCCGTCCATACCGGTTGATTATGCATGTCCGCTCCTCCGTCTTCGTCTATTTTCCGCTGCCGTTCGCGTTAAGTTCATTGTATCGCCGGGCGGCTCCCGTTCCCATCGGTTCGCGTCGGGTTCGGTTCCGAACTTTCGTCCAGCAGGCATTAGACTTTGGTCCAGAGAAACGCGAAAGGCCGACCCGCAAGCCGGCGTTTCCGCATCGGCTTATGAATCGGCCTTGATTTCCGGTTTAAGAATTATTCCGCATGAAGCGCGTCAAGAATGCGTTGGGCCAGCGCCTCGCCGATCGATACCTCGCGAAAATCTTCAACGGACGCTTCCCTGATCGCCTTGAGCGAGCCGAAATGGCTCAGCAGCTGTTTCCTTCTTTTCTCCCCGATGCCCGGGATCGCGTCCAGCCGCGAAGCGACCATCGATTTGGCCCGCTTCTCGCGGTGGAACGTAATCGCGAACCGGTGCACCTCGTCCTGGATACGCTGCAGCAAGTAAAACTCCTGGCTGTCGCGCGGCAGCGGAACGACCTCGGGCGGATCGCCCACAAGCAGCTGTGAGGTGCGGTGCTTCGCGTCCTTCGCCAAGCCGCAGACAGGCACGTCGAGCCCCAGCTCGTTGACGAGCACGTCCAGCGCGGCGGCGATATGCCCTTTGCCGCCGTCGACGACGATCAGGTCGGGCAGGCGCAGCCCTTCCTTCAGCACGCGCTCGTAACGCCGCCGCACGACCTCGCGCATCGACTCGTAATCGTCCGGACCCTGCACCGTCTTGACGTTGTATTTGCGGTATTCCTTCTTATCCGGCTTGCCGTCCGTGAACACGACCATCGCCGACACGGCGGAAGCGCCCTGGATGTTCGAGTTGTCGAACGCCTCGATGCGCGACGCGCTCGGAATGCCGAGCCAATTCGCCAGCCCTTCCGCCGCCTTGCCCGTGCGCGACTCGTCCCGCTCGATCAGCCGGAACTTCTCCTCCAGCGCGACGCGGGAGTTGTCGCACGCCATCGAAACGAGCTGGCGCTTCGAGCCCCGGCGCGGAATCGCCACCTTGATTTTCAGCCAGCGCCGCAGCGATTCCCCGACCTCCGCGGCTTCTCCCTCTTCCGCCTCGTGCCCGTCCGCCGCGCCATAGCTCGTCTTCGCTTCGGCGACCATGGCGGTCCGGGCCGCTTCGCCGGCCACACCCGGCTGGGCGGATTTCTCCGCCGCCTCCTCGCCCGCTTCTTCCCCCGGCGGCGAGGGCAGCAGCACCTCGCGGGGCAAGGCCGGATTGTCACTGTAATACTGCGTCACATAGCTGAGGAAGTCATCGTACGCCTCCCCGTAGAACGGAAAAACGGACATATGCCGCTGATTCATTTTGCCTTGGCGCATATAAAGAATTTGCACGCACATCCAGCCCTTGTCGACCGAATAGCCGAACACGTCGCGGTCCATCGCGTCCGCCATATTGATCGTCTGCTTCTCCATCAGCGCCTCGATCGCCGCGATCTGATCGCGGTATTCCTTGGCCCGCTCGAATTGCAGCTCTTCGGCGGCCTGCTCCATTTTGCGCTTCAGCTCGCGTTTAATCTCCGTATGACCGCCGTTCAGAAAGCGGGCAATCTCCCCGACCATCTCGTCATAAACCTGCTGCTCCACCGGATACTCGCAAGGCGCCACGCACTGGCCCATATGATAGTACAGGCATACTTTGTCCGGGAGCGTATTGCATTTGCGCAGCGGGTACATCCTATCGAGGAGCTTCTTCGTTTCCTGCGCGGCGAAGGCGTTCGGGTAAGGCCCGAAATATTTCGCCCTGTCCTTCACGACCCGCCTCGTCACCTCCAGCTTCGGGTGCTTGTCGCTGGTGATTTTCAAGTAGGGAAACGATTTGTCGTCCTTGAGCAGCACATTGTATCGGGGAAAATGCTCCTTGATCAAGTTGCACTCGAGAATCAGCGATTCCGTATTGCTGGCCGTTACGATGTATTCGAAGTCGCGGATTTCGGAGACGAGCCGCTGCGTCTTGCCGTCGTGGCTGCCGGTAAAGTAGGAGCGCACGCGGTTTTTGAGCACTTTCGCCTTGCCGACGTATATGATTTTTCCTTCTTCGTTTTTCATCAGATAGCAGCCGGGCTGATCGGGAAGCAGCGCCAGCTTGTTGCGAATGTTCTCCATCGCTTTGTCCCGATCCGCGGAAGATTTCAGGGTATCCAAGATAACGTCCCTCCTCTGGTTAAGCTTTGACGTCCGGCCGGATAGAACACCCGTTCCTCCCATTGTAGCACATTCGGACGATACGCCGCCTTATCGGATTTTCCGTTGTCGCAAACTTGTCACCGATCGTTCCGGGGAATACTTTACAACAAAAAGCGATGTTGGGTATACTGTAACTATCGAATGCGTATCAGGAGGCTTATCAATGGCTAATGTTACCGATCCGCGCCAGCACATCAACGAAGAACCGCGCGACGATCTGTTCGACGTGGCGGCCGGCTTTGGAGTGATGTTCGGCTTCATGTTCATCGTATTCACGGTCGCGGTTGTCGTTAAATTCATCATTTCTTAATTTGCGAAAACAACGAGCAAGGGACTGCCCCGCGGGCGGTCCCTTTTGCTCTATTCGGTAAAAATGTAACACGTCCTCGTTGCCTTCACCGCAATTCTCCCATCGGCTTCTTGAAAGACCCGCCAATATATCCGTTCTAAAATCTCGCCTTCCTCCGATAACGCGTATCCCTTTCCGATTTCTTTTTCTTTTGTACATGTCCCTGTTTCGGAAGTTGTTTGATAGACCTTGCCGTTAAATTGGACTTGCACCGGAACAAGGCTGCTATCATAGTCAATGGCGATCGGGTCCGGTTGCTTGGCGCAGCCCAACAGCACGGCGAGCAACAAAATACACAAGCTAGATAATAGAAATCTCAGCTTTGCTCCCTCCTGGCCGATTATTTGGTTATTTGGTTGTTTATAGTCTTCATGCGGTATCTCCCCTGTGTTCCCCATGCCCATACTTCGCGATCAAATGGGACTTTCACACAACCCTCTCTCGGAATGCAACAGACCTCCTCTTCGCGGGTTCAACTTACCTATAACTATTACAAAATCAAAAGCATTCTGTTGCGATCTTAATAGAAATAAAGCGAGATATTCTTTAAATGGCGTTCTATAAAACTTTGAATGGGCCGCGATCAGCGGCGGATCACCGGAATAGCGATCCGTCAGGCCGTTAAAAGGCTGATCAGCAGCGGAATGTCGGACTAGCGGTCCGTCAGAAGCTGTCGATTAACTGTGGAAAAGGCATGGTCATTGCGACCGTGCTTTTTCTCCCCCTCACCGCCGCTAACCTTGGTATAATTTCTATATCAAATTGTCCGG